>NZ_JBQKCH010000002.1:0-217651 GCF_052122455.1 Acidaminococcus sp. HCP3S3_G9_1
CGATCTCATCACTAAAAGTGACTTGACCCGCACATCTGTCAACAATATTCAGTTCTCAAAGTTCGTCTCGCTGTCTCAGCGACAGCTTCTATATAATACCAGACTTTCGTTCCTTTGTCAACAACTTTTTTCTTTCAGTGTTTCAGTTGAAACATTTCGTTGCTGCAGAATCGATTGTCTGTTGCTTTCTCAAGGAGAAAGCTTGTATAGTATAGCAAAGATTGGAAAGGCTGTCAACTATTTTAACAGCCTTTCCGCTTTTTCCTTTACGTCCTGGTTTTTCTCCCGGACCAGGAGCTGTTCCACACCTTCCCGGATGGGATCACTGAGGGTGTATCCCAGGTCTTTCCACTGGTTGAGGATTTCCAGGGCGGTGTTCCGGTTCATCAGGGCCGGAGATTTCAGAGCGGTTTGGAAAAGCTTTTCTCCGGTGCCCGGGAAGCCGTACAGCTGGCTGAGGATCCGGTTCAGGTCCATGTACACCCCGTCCAGCTGTTCCTGGAGGGACACTTCCCCTTCCTGGCACTGCCCAAAGACTTCTTCGAACCCGGGAATCAGGTCTTCATACAGTTCCATCACATGATGGTCGTGGTGGCTGTCCCCGGTAAGGGCATAGGGCAGCAGGTCCACATGGTCCAGTGGGGCCTGGAGCACCAGTTCCACCGCCTGCTGGGCATAGGGCAGATCCAGGGTCCGGGCCAGGTCGAACCCTTCCCCTTTTTTCATGGCCTGTTGGACGGTCTGGGCGCAGGCAAAGGACAGGAGCAGCTTGCCGCAGGCCTGTTTCACCGTTTCCCCGGCTTTGCCTTCCAGTTTGTTGGTGGCATACTGGAGGATCCGGAGGATCACCTGGTAGTCTTCCAGTTCTTTTTCCTGTTCCCCACAGTGCCGGAGGAATTCCGTAAGCAGTTTCACCGGCTGGGCCATCTCTGAAATCCCGGGTACCGGTTCATCCACCAGCAGGGCATCCACCAGGGCTTCAGCCCCTTCAAAGGCTTTGGCGGTGAGGGTGGGCCGTTCCAGCACTCCCAAAAGATCCACATGGTCCGCCAGGAGCCGGGCGGTGTATTCCGGGTTCACATCGTTGTCCCAGCCTTCTTCCAGCATCCACTGGCGGATCTGGGCAGTCCGGGGATCCAGATGTTCCAGGGCGGCGATCCGGCCCCAGCCGTATACCTGCCGGGCAGTGCGGAAGATTTCTTCCTGGCCGTCGGTCCACTGGAGAAAATTCCGGACGCAGAACAGGGTAAATTCGTTGCACCGGGCCAGGAGCCGGATGTCTTCCGCCACATCTTCCTCTTCCTGGAGGTCGAAGAATTCCAGCAGGGACAGGGCGAATTTAACGATTTCCGGCTGATCCGCCTCCTGGAGCAACCGGTGGGCAAACCAGATAAGGGGTTCCGGGTCCAGGGCTTCCCGCTGAGCATCCACCGCCTGTTGGAGGGGCAGCACAAAGGCATTCATCAGATGGTCTTCTCCCTCTCCAAAGAAGGCTTTCAGCCCCTGGACAGCCTGGTCATATGCTCCGGCCAGGATCTGCCCAAGGATTTCCTGGAGTTCCGGGCTTTCTTCTTCCCCCTTGTCCAGCCCGGTAAGGTTCCCTTCCATGAAGCCGTCACTGTAATAAAACCCCTGGGCCGGACCTTCCGGTTCCATGGCCTGGCGGAGGGAAAACTCCCGGGGCAGGCGGCCCCGTTCATCCAGGGCATCATACAGCCGCTGGAGGATGGAAGGTTGGGTAAAATCAAAATTCTGCATAGGTTCTCCTTTTATCGATAGGAACTTTTGGATACCCGGATCCGGACGTTCCGGTCGTCATAGCCGTTGGCAGCCAGGAACATCTTCAGGATATCCGGATGGTCTTTCATGTCATTTTTCGGGCCCAGGACCACTTCCCGGACGGCACTTTTGGCAAAGGGCATTTCCGTATAAGGCACCAGCCGGCTGGC
This sequence comes from Acidaminococcus sp. HCP3S3_G9_1, assembly GCF_052122455.1. NCBI lineage: Bacteria > Bacillati > Bacillota > Negativicutes > Acidaminococcales > Acidaminococcaceae > Acidaminococcus > Acidaminococcus sp. HCP3S3_G9_1. The sequence goes on from NZ_JBQKCH010000002.1 coordinate 1,950, forward strand.
TTCCGGACGGAAATGGATCTGCCGGTAGGCTTTCCGGTTCCCGGCGGCCATGTTCCCCTCTTCGTCCTTCAGCAGCACCGGCAGCCACAGGGCCCGGAGTTCTTTTTCCGAGGCAAAGCTGGCGTCCTTGCAGTAGTACCGGAGGGAAGAAAAGGCCGCATCGTCGGCAATGGCCCGGCGGATTTCCCGTTCGTTCAGGTGTTTTCCCCGGTTCAGACGCATGCGGATCCAGTTCCTAGCCAGGGGCAGGAAGTGTTCTGCATACCCTTCTTTCATATAGATGACTTTTTTCAGGTAGTACTTGTTGGCGAAGTCCGCATTGAGGTGGACGGTGGAACAGTCGAAATCCATTTCCCGGGAAGAAAAGCCGATGGCAAAACCCTGGCCGTCGTCCGCATAGGACCGCCACTGGGGCAGGATGTCCCCGGCCTCGGAAAAACAGCCCAGGTAGATGAAGCAGGCGGAATGGTGATAATACAGATCCCGGGCAGTGTCCAGCTGATCCCGCCGGACTTCCCCCTCTTCTGCCAGGTCCTCCAGGGCCTGTTCGAAAATGGGATCCAGCATCCTGTTTTCCCATGCGTCGTTGGTAAAAGAGGCTTCCGTCAGCCAGAGGCACTGGTTGCGCAGAATATTGAAGAATCCGCTGGTGGAGCAATAGTGGTAAATCATCTGATCTTCCTGACAGGTGGACATGGTGCGCCTTCTTTCTTCCAGGTTTCCTTTCCGGGGTGGCCTGGAGTATTCCACCAGTTATTATACCGTACCCGTCAAAAAAATGCTCGGGGAATCCATGAAATAAAATAATTTTCTGCTTTTTTAGAACATTCGTGTTATACTGTACAAGTGTCTACTTTTTTACAATTTTCAAGAACGGAGGCCCCATCATGTTCCACATTGCCATTTGTGACAGCAATCCCCAAATTCTCACCCAGCTCACTGACAACATTCTCAAACTGCCCAATCCATCCGATGTCCTGAGCATCCATACCTTTTTGGGGGAGCAGGCGCTGCTCCGGGACTGCCGCCAGGGGTGCTGCTACAACCTGGTGCTGTTGGGACCCTTCCAGCAGGACCACCGGAATCTGGCCCTGGCCCGGAAAATCCGTTCTTTTGATCCCCAGATGCCCATTTCCCTGATTTCCAACAGTTTCCAGGATTCTCTGGCCGGGTATGAGGTGCCCCTGTACCGGTGCTACCCCCACCCCTTTCCTCCCCGGATTCTCCACCGGGACCTGCAGGAACTGATCCGGAAACGCCGGAACAGCTGCTATACCTTTGTTTTTTCCAACTGGCAGGGACTCCACCGGTTCCCCCTGAAGGACGTGATCTATTTCAAGGCCCTGGGGTCCCGGATCCAGGTGGTGACCGCCCTGGGAAACTATGAGTACCGGGAGACCCTGGGCGGGCTGGAAAAGCAGCTGGGCCGGTTCAATTTCATGCGGATCCACCGGAGCTATGTGCTTAATCTCCAGTGGGTGCGGAATGTGTGGGGCCGTGAAGTGACCCTGCTGAACGGCAGCGTCCTGCCCCTGTCCAAGCACCGGTCCAGGGAGCTGCGGGAGAGTTTGAAGAGGCAGAATATAGAATAATGGGGTGCTGCTGCGCAGCACCCCGTCAATGGTCAATAGTCAATTGTCAATGGCCTGATGAACCCTTCATTCTCTCCCCGATGATCCGGGCCACGTAGACGCCGCTGGCGCTGGCCTGGCTCAGGCCCCGGGTGATGCCGGCCCCGTCCCCGATGGCGAAGAAGTTGGGCAGTTTGGTTTCCAGCTGGTCATCCAGTTCCAGCCGGGCGCTGTAGAACTTCACTTCCACCCCGTAGAGCAGGGTGTCGTCGTTGGCGGTACCCGGCGCCACTTTGTCCAGGGCGTAAATCATTTCGATGATGTTGTCCAGATGGCGTTTGGGCAGCACCAGGCTCAGATCCCCGGGCACCGCATTGAGGGTGGGCCGGAGGAAGCTCTGGCTCAGCCGGTGGGCGTTGGTCCGCCGGCCTTTGATCAGGTCCCCGAACCGCTGGACCAGCACACCGCCTCCCAGCATGTTGGACAGGGAAGCGATGTGTTTGCCATACCGGTGGGGTTCCTTGAAAGGTTCCGTGAACCGGTTGCTCACCAGGAGGGCAAAGTTGGTGTTGCCGCTGTTCTTTTTGGGGTCGCTGAAGCTGTGGCCGTTAACGGTGACGATGCCGTCGGTGTTTTCTGCCACCACATAGCCGTTGGGGTTCATGCAGAAGGTCCGTACCCGATCCCCGTACCCTTTGGTCCGATACACCAGCTTGGCTTCGTACACTTCGTCGGTAATGTGTTGGAACACGGCGGCCGGTACTTCCACCCGGACCCCCACGTCCACCTGGTTGTTGGTCAGTTCCAACCCCAGCTTTTCGCACTGGCCGGAGAACCATTCCGCCCCGGCCCGGCCGGGAGCCCCGATGAGATAGGTGCACCGGATGGTGTCCGGGCTGTCCTTGAGCACCACCTCATAGCCCTCTTCACAGGGATGGAAGGTATCCACCTGGGTGTCGCACTGGATCTGGATTCCGTGATCCAGCAGGAACCGGTAGATGCTGGCCATCAGTTTCCGGTTGTTGTCAGTACCCAGGTGCCGCACTTTGGCGTTCAGCAGGTGCAGGTCATGGCCCAGGGCCAGCCGTCCGATTTTGCAGTTCTTGGTGGAATACACTTCTCCGGGCGCCCCGTGCTTCAGGTTGATTTCATCCACGTAGTCGATGAGATCCATCACGGTCTTTTTGGGGATGTAATCACTGAGCCAGCCTCCGAATTCAGTGGTGAAATTGTACTTGCCGTCGGAAAAAGCCCCGGCGCCCCCGAATCCCCGCATAATGCTGCAGGGGGTGCAGCGGACGCATTTTTCCACTTTCCCGGCGATAATGGGACAGCTGCGGAAATCAATGGCATGGCCTTCTTCCAGGATCAGCACCTGGGCCTTGGGGTATTTCAGGACAAATTCATAAGCGGCGTAAATGGAGGCAGGACCCCCGCCAATAATTGCTACATCGACTTTTTTCATCATTTTTTGAACACCTCTTTGTCGTTGACGGTATTGAAGATAATGGAGGAAAGCTGATTGATGGTCTTGCGGCTCTCTTCCGGACGGACGGCCTTGTCCATCATGACTACCAGCACGTATTTTTCCTTGGCATAGACGATTCCTGCGGCGCCCAGCTGCTGATTCTGGTCGGACTGAACCCCGGCGATCTTCACCTTTTTGGGCAGCAGGGCTCCCAGGAGGTTCCGGTCCGGCTGTTTCCGGAGCAGTTCCATCAGGTAGGCATCCTGCTTCTGGGAAACCGCCTTCCCCTGGTACAGCCGGGTGAGCAGATTCACTGTATCGTTGACAGAGGTGTAGCTGAGCCGGCGTTTTTCCCCGGGAGCCAGGGTATCCTGACTGTTTTCTCCCTGGGGCAGCTGGGTGGTGCCGATTTCCGTATCCGCATACCCCTCTTTGGACAGCCACTGGTTCAGGTCTTCCCGGCCGGCAATCCAGATCAACTTGTACAGGGCGGTGGTATCATTCTGGAGCACCATGTCTTCCAGCAGGTTCCGGATGGTGACCCGGCTGCCCGCAGGGACTTTCCCCAGTACCGGGCTGGCCGGCTTCCGGTCTTTTTCCCGGATGGTGTACACTTCGTCCAGGGACAGGTCCCCGTCTTCCACCTGCCGGAGGACCCCGGCGGCCACATAAAGCCGGGCCAGATCCCCGGCGGGCATTTTACCGGAATAGTTGTAGAATACATCGTCATTTTCCAGGGAATGGTAGTACACAGAACAGGCGGCACCGCTCTGGGCGATCACGTTGTTCAGATAGTCATAGGGCAGCTTGGTGTCCTGGGAATGGACCGTCTGGGCATTCTGGGCCTGCTGCTGTTCCTGATATTTGGGACTCCGGTGGAGAAGGGTCAGAGAGACCGTCCCCACCACAACCAGGGCAATGAAACAAAGGATGATTTTTTTGTTGATGCTCATAATGTACTCATGACCTTTCTGTGGACCTTCAGCCAGTTTTCCCGTTCCCGGTAATCCGGCAGCACCTGGGCCACCGCCTGCCAGAAGGCTTTGTTGTGGGACATATTCCGGATGTGGCACAGTTCATGGACCACCACATAGGCTATGACTTCCCGGGGGCAGAATACCAGGGGCCAGGAGAACCCGATTTCCCCCTTCCAGTTACAGTACCCCCATCTTTTTTTGGCCCGGCTGCATTTGACCACCGGCAGCCTGAGACCCATCTGGGAGGCATACCGGCTCACCAGTTCCCCAAGCACCGGACGCAGCTGGCCGATCAGGAACCGGGCCAGGTTCTCCCGTGTCTCCTGGTCCCCCATCTCCAAAAGGCCTTCTTCTTTCCGGTAAGAGAACCCGGTTCCGGGCCGGAGACGGAGGGTGCAGGGACGGCCGAAGAGCAGGAAAGTTTCCCCGTCCTGAAGGCGCAGGGTGTGATGCTCTTCCCGTTCCCGGCGGACCCTGGCCTGGGCCCCGGCAATCCATTTTTCTTTTTTTGCCACAATCCGGAGCAGTTCCTGGGAGGAGATCCCGTAAGGGACCCGCAGCACCAGGGTGCCGTCCTCCACCACCTCGAAGCCGATGCTCCGGCGGAAGGACTGGATGATCCGGGCATTTTTCAGTAAAGATTCAGCAACCATAGCTTTCCTATTATAGCATAGAACATTGACCACTGTCATACTTTCTCCTATAATATCAGTATTATACGGAGGAAGTGTAATACTATGGATGATCTGCAAATACCCACATCAGCCCTGACGCTGATCCTGATTGTGTTTATATCCCTGTCCGCCTTTTTTTCCGCTTCAGAGACGGCTCTTACCGGGTCCAACAAGCTGCGGCTGAAGAACCAGGCCAAAAGCGGCAGCAAAAAGGCCCGGAAAGCTCTTCGGCTGCTGGACCATTTTGACGACGCCCTGTCCACTATCCTGATCGGGAACAACGTGGTGAACATTGCCACCGCTTCCCTGGCGGCGGCGGTTTCCACGGCGGCCTTCGGTCCTTCCGGTCTGGCCCTGGCCACGGTGTTCACCACCATTGTGATCCTGATTTTCGGGGAAATCATCCCCAAAAGCGTGGCCAGCGATGCCCCGGAAAAATACGCCATGGACTGTTCCGGCCTGCTCAGTGTGCTGGTGGTGCTGTTCGCTCCTTTGAATTTTCTGTTCCGGATCATGAAGAACCTTTTCAACCGGTGCCTGCGGAAAAAGGTTTCCCACCGGTTCGCCACGGAAGATGAACTGCTGCTGATGGTGGACGAAGTGGAACACGGGGGCGGCATCAACAAGCAGGACAGCCTGCTGATCAAAAGCGCCATCGAATTCAGCGACATCCGGGTCCGGGAAATCATGACGCCCCGGGTGGACATGGTGGCCATGGATATTTCGGAAGGCAGCGAAGAAGCCCTGAAGCTGTTTGGCAGCCACGGTTTTTCCCGTCTGCCGGTATTCAAGGATGACTACAGCGAGATTGTGGGGATCCTCCACGCCAAGGATTTCCTGGCAGCCTATCTCCAGGACCCCCACTGCAGCCTGCAGAAGCTGATCAAGAAGGCAGCCCTGGTCCACCAGTCCACCAAGATTTCCCGAGTGCTGAAGACCCTCCAGGAGGCCAAGGTGGAAATGGCCATGGTGATGGACAGCTACGGCACCGTCCGGGGGCTGGTGACCACGGAAGACATTGTGGAGGAACTGGTGGGCGAAATCTGGGACGAGCACGACAAGGCGGTTTCTTCCTTCCGGAAACTGGGGAAGAACCGGTACCTGGTTTCCTGCTCCTCCAATTCCCAGAACGCCAACCTGTTCGACCTGTTCAAGTATCTGGATCTGGATATCGATGATTACGGCCTGGAGAACAATTCCATCAGCGGCTGGGTGGTGGATACCCTGGAGACCATTCCCAAAAAGGGCGATACCTTCGACTGCCGGAACCTCCACGTGACGGTGACCCAGGCCAATGAGCACCGGGTCCAGGAGATCATCGTGGAAGTGCGGCCGGTGAAGAAGGATAAAAGTGAAGAGTGAATGAAAAGGATGTGGTTGGTATGGAAAACCGTTTTTTGATCGTGGTGGATATGCAGAATGACTTTGTGGGCGGGAGCCTGGGGTCGGAAGCGGCCCAGGCCATTACCCCGGCGGTGCTGAGGAAGGTGGCCCATTTCCCCGGGAAGGTGATTTTCACCCAGGATACCCACGGGGAGGATTACCTGGAGACCCAGGAAGGAAAACGGCTGCCGGTGAAGCACTGCATCAAGGGGACCCCAGGCTGGAAACTGATCCCGGCCCTGGAAAAACTCCAGCAGGAACATCACTGGCCGGTGATCCAGAAGCCCTCCTTCGGTTCGGTGAAACTGGCGGAAGACCTGAAGGAACTGAACCGGAAGCAGCCCATCCAGAGCATCGAGCTCATCGGCCTGTGCACGGACATCTGCGTAGTGAGCAATGCCCTGCTGCTGAAGGCAGCCCTGCCGGAAGTGGAGATCCGGGTGGACAGCCAATGCTGTGCAGGAGTAACGGAAGAAAGCCATCAGGCGGCCCTCGCCACCATGAGGAGCTGTCAGGTGGTGGTGGAATAAAAAAAAGAAATGGGGCTGTTGCACATACGCAACAGCCCCATTTTTTACAACACCTTCACCAATTCCTCGTTGCTTCTCCGTTCCGTGTGGAGATGGGCGGCGTGGACTCCTTCTGCGGCGTAGCCCATGGGCATGAGCAGCAGGGGTACTTCGTTCAGTTCCAGGCCGAAGGCATCGGCAGTCTGGGTCACCGGGAAGTAGTTCACCCAGCAGGACCCGATGCCCTGTTCCCAGGCTTCCAGCATCATATGGGTGGCCACGATGCTGGCGTCCTGTTCCCCGGCACGGATGCTGTGTTCAAAGGGGTTCACCCATTCCTCGTCCTTCCGGACGGTGACCATGAGCACCACCGGTGCATTGAAGGCGCACCGGCTCAGTCCCCGGATCTTTTCCAGGGCTTCTGGGCTCTGGAGCACGTACACCCGGTAGGGCTGATAATTGTGGCCGGTGGGCGCGATCCGTCCCGCTTCCAGGATGGCGTCCATTTTTTCTTTTTCGATGGGTTTGTCACTGAATTTCCGTACAGAATATCTGGCTTTGGCCAGGTCCATGAAGGTCATTTTCTTTCATCCTTTCGTTTTTTGATGGCTTACCAGCTCAGCACTTCCGGTTCCCCTTCTGTGATCAGGAGGGTGTGTTCCCACTGGGCGCTGTCTTTGCCGTCGGCGGTGTGGACGGTCCAGCCGTTCAGTTCGTCGATCCACAGTTCCGGCGTGCCGGCGTTGATCATGGGTTCGATGGTGATCACCATGCCCGGCACCAGCAGCATGCCGGTTTTCCGTTTCCCCACATGGGACACAAAGGGATCTTCGTGCATTTCCAGTCCCACACCATGACCGCCGAATTCCCGGACCACGCTGCATCCGTGTTTCTGGGCAAAGCTCTGGATGGCCGCCCCGATGTCCCCCAGGGTGTTCTTCCAGCCTACGGCGTTTTCCATGCCCCGCTTCAGGCATTCTTTGGTAATGCCCACCAGGTTCTTCCGTTCCGCCGGCACCCGGCCCAGCATGAACATCCGGGAGGCATCCCCCACATAACCGTCGAAAATGGTGGTGGCGTCCACGTTCACAATGTCCCCGCTTTTCAGCACCTGTTTGGGATCCGGGATTCCGTGGCAGATCACATCGTTGACGGAGGTACACACGGATTTGGGGAACCCTTCGTAGTTCAGGCAGGCGGGAATGGCGTGGAGCTTCACCGTGGTATCATACACAATGGTGTTGATGTCGTCGGTGGTCATCCCCACTTTGATGTTTTTTTCCACCGCATCCAGCACTTCTGAATTCACCTTTCCGGCTTTCCGGATCCCTTCGATCTGTTCCGGAGTCTTGATCATGTCCATCCGGGGCACTTCATAGCCTTTGGCGGCATATTCCATCAGTTTCAGTTTCAGTTCGCTTCTGTCCAACCTGCATCCTCCTTTGCGCGGAAAAGAGATTTCCCTGCGCTATTCTATTTTCTTCCAAAATACGATATAATAGAGTCTCATTGTCCGGACCGGCTAAACAGTCAGTCCGATGAATCATTATAACACAAATCTTGCCGATTTTTTTCCTGTTTGTTTCGGAATTGTTTAACCCCATTGCTTATAATAAGGAAAAGACAGAGGGGCCTGGCCCCAGAAAGGATGAACTACTATGGATCTGTTCCTGAACATGGTCCGGGGCTTCTGCATGGCCCTGGCCGACAGCGTCCCCGGGGTATCCGGCGGTACCATCGCCTTTGTACTGGGTTTCTATGATGAATTCATCAGTTCCCTGTATGTACTCACCCACGGCAGCCGGGAGCTGAAGCGGGAGGGCATCCGGTTCCTGGCCAAGCTGGGCATGGGCTGGTTCATCGGCATGGGATCTTCGGTGCTGGTGATTGCCAGTCTGTTCACCAGCCGGATCTATGAGCTCAGTTCCCTGTTCCTGGGCTTCTCCATTTTCTCCCTGCCCCTTATTATCAAGGAAGAAAAGGAATGCCTCCGGCGTACCAGCAGGATCATCTACATGATCCTGGGGATCGTGCTGGTACTGGTGATCGCTGCGGTGAACCCCACCGGTGGCCAGGGTACCAATGTGGAAATCGCCCATCTGACGCCCTTTTTGGGCGGATACATTTTCGTCTGCGCCATGATCGCCATCTGTGCCATGGTGCTGCCGGGGATTTCCGGATCCACCATGCTGCTTATTTTCGGGCTGTATGTGCCCATCATCAGCGCCATCAAGGAATTCCTCCACATGAACCTGTCCTATTTCCCGGTGCTGTGCATCTTCGGATTTGGGGTGCTGGCCGGGATCGTAGGGATCATCAAGCTGGTGAAGAACGCCCTGGACAACCACCGGGCCGCCATGGTGTACTTCATCCTTGGGCTGATGGTCGGATCCCTGTACGCCATTGCCCAGGGCCCCACCACCCTGAAAGTGCCCCAGCCTGCCATGACCTGGGAAACTTTCCACATTTTCTGGTTCCTCATGGGCGGCGTGTTCCTGGCAGCCCTCAATGGATTGAAGGCGTTTACGGAAAAGAAACTGAAGCCGGAGGAATAAAAAAGGGCTGTTGCATGAGCAACAGCCCTTTTTTGCTATTTTTGTTGACTCTTTCGTTAGTGTGTGCTAACATATCACGTATGAAGATTAGGTTTCATAAATAAATTGTGAAAAGAGGTAGCATCATGCCTTTGACATTTGCCGACGCTGGCAGGGACCTGACCGTCCTGCGGGTAGGCGGTTCCCCCAAGGTCCGTACCCACCTGGAAAACCTGGGCATCACCCAGGGTGCGTTGATCTCCATTGTCCAGCATACCCCCAGCGGGCTGATCCTGAACATCCGGGAATCCCGGGTGGCCATCAGTATGGAAATGGCCGCCAAAATCACAGTACAGTAACAGCAGGAGGAACATCACAATGACAACTCTGAAAGACGCCTTGACAGGCAAAGATTACGAAGTGGTAAAACTCCATGGCACCGGAGCCATCAAGCGCCGGATCATGGATATGGGCATCACCAAAGGGACTCCGGTGCACATCCGGAAGGTGGCGCCTCTGGGAGATCCGGTGGAACTCAACGTGCGGGGCTATGAACTGTCCCTGCGGAAAGCCGATGCGGAAATGGTGGAAGTGAAAGAGCTGTAATTTTTTATCTTTTTATTAGCTTTTTCTAACTGATTTTAAAATTAGTAATAGATGGGAAAGAAGGTCACGATTTATGGAATTCAAGATTGCCCTTGCCGGGAACCCCAATACCGGCAAGACCACCCTGTTCAACGCCCTGACGGGTTCCAATCAGTTCGTCGGGAACTGGCCCGGGGTTACCGTGGAGAAAAAAGAAGGAAAACTCATGGGCCATCCGGATGTGATCATCCAGGACCTGCCCGGCATTTATTCCCTCTCCCCCTACACTCTGGAAGAAGTGGTTTCCCGGACCTACCTGGTGAAGGAACGGCCGGATGCCATCCTGAACATTGTGGACGGGACCAACCTGGAACGGAACCTGTATCTCAGCACCCAGCTGGCTGAACTGGGGATCCCCATGGTGATGGCCGTAAACATGATGGACATGGTCCGGAAAAACGGGGACATCATCAATATCGACAAGCTGTCCCAGAAAATGGGCTGTCAGGTGATCGAAATCTCCGCCCGTACCGGGGAAGGGATCAAGGAAGCCGCAGACCTGGCCGCCAAGGTGGCCAAACACCAGCAGGTGATGGTGGCCAGACATTCCTTCGACGGCCCTGTGGAACACGCCCTGGCCCACATTGAAGAAGCCACCCAGGGAATGCTCCCGGCCCATCAGGAACGGTGGTATGGCATCAAACTGTTCGAACGGGATGAAAAAGTCCAAGAAGCCTTGAAGCTGCCCCAGTCCGTCATCGACCACATCGACGGGGACATTGAAGCGGTGGAACAGGAAATGGACGACGATGCGGAAAGCATCATCACCAACGAACGGTACAAATACATCAGCTCCATTATCCATGAATGCAACATCAAAAAGAGCAAAGGCAAACTGACCACCTCCGATAAAATCGACAAGATCGTCACCAACCGGTGGCTGGCCCTCCCTATTTTTGCCGCCATTATGTTCCTGGTCTATTACGTATCGGTGACCACCATCGGGACGGATGCTACGGACTGGGTCAATGACACCCTGTTTGGAGACATGATCATCCCGGCTGCCCATGATCTGATGGAAAGCCTGGAAGTGGCTGACTGGCTGGACGGGCTGATCGTGGACGGAATCATTTCCGGGGTGGGCGCCGTGCTGGGCTTTGTGCCCCAGATGGTGGTGCTGTTCATCTTCCTGGCCTTTTTGGAAGCCTGCGGCTATATGGCCCGTATCGCTTTCATCCTGGACCGGGCTTTCCGGAAGTTCGGCCTGTCCGGGAAATCCTTCATCCCCATGCTGATCGGCTCCGGCTGCGGCGTGCCCGGGATCATGGCTTCCCGTACCATTGAAAACGAATCCGACCGGCGGATGACCATCATGACCACCACCATGATCCCCTGCTCCGCCAAGATGCCCATTATCGCCCTGATCGCCGGGGCTTACTTCCACGGAGAATGGTGGGTGGCTCCTTCCGCTTACTTTGTGGGGATCTTCTCCATCATCCTTTCCGGGATCATCCTGAAAAAGACCAAACTGTTTGCCGGTGATCCGGCTCCCTTCGTTATGGAACTGCCCCCCTACCACATGCCCACCCTGGGGAACATCGGCCGCAGCGTCTGGGAACGGAGCTCCTCCTTCATCAAGAAGGCCGGCACTGTGATCCTGCTGTCCACCATCCTGGTGTGGTTCCTGTCCAGCTTTGGCTGGGACGACGGTGCCTTCACCATGCTGGAGGAAGATGCCCTGAACGAAAGTATCCTGGCCTTCATTGGTTCCAAAGTGGCCTGGATCTTCGCTCCCCTGGGCTGGGGTGACTGGAAAGCTGCTGTGGCTGCCTTCACCGGGCTGATTGCCAAGGAAAACCTGGTAGGGACCTTCGGGATCCTGTACGGGCTGGCAGATGCCGCAGAAGACGGCCAGGAATTCTGGGGCACCTTTGCCCAGGACTTCTCGGTGCTCAGCGCCTACTCCTTCCTGGTGTTCAACCTGCTGTGCGCTCCCTGTGTGGCTGCCATGGGCGCCATCAAACGGGAAATGAACAACGGCCGCTGGACCCTGATCGCCATCGGCTACCAGTGCGGTTTCGCCTACTGCATGGCCCTGATGTTCTATCAGTTCGGCAGCTTCGTTTCCACCGGCACCTTCACCCTGGGTACGGCAGCCGCCTGTGTGGTACTGGCCATCATGGTCTACCTGCTGTGCCGTCCGGCTCCCAAGTACAACGGAGAAATCCAGATCAAAGATGCGGCGGATGTAACGGAATAAGGTATAATGGGGGTGTGGGGATTCCACACCCCCGTTTTGTCAACAGTCAGCTGTCAACGGTCAGCGACCGAAGGAAGGCAGATGCAAAGCGTCTGCCAATGCATAAAAGGAGAAATGACCTATGGGTACATTTGTTGTGGGCCTGGTGCTCTTTCTCATCGTTGCGGCAGTGATCCGCAAGATGTACAAAGACCACAAGGCAGGGAAAAGTTGCTGCGGAGGAAACTGCGGAAGCTGTGGACTTTGCAGGGGGAAGAAATAAAAAACGGGGCTGTTGCATAAGCAACAGCCCCGTTTTTTATTTCACTCCCAAACTCTTCACCCAGTCCTTCACCTGGCTGTCCTGGATGGTGCCGGTAAAACAGCGTCCCTGGAGCCAGGTGCCTTTGCTGCCGGCCATTTCCTTCAGCTGGTCGGCGCTGCTGCCCAGGCCGGAACTGTAGGCGGTGGCAAAGGGGATCACCGCCTTGCCGGTAAAATCGTTGCTCTTTACGAAGGTATCCATGGGCCAGGCGGCAATGCCCCACCAGATGGGATAGCCCACGAATACGGTGTCATAGTCCTGCCAGTTGGCCGGTTTGGCGTTCTTCAGAGCCACGTTCCGCAGACTGGCGTCATCATGTTCCTTGTAGACCCGGGCGCTTTTGTTGTTGTAATCCAGATCTGCCGGCGTATAGGGCTTTTCCAGATCCAGCAGGTACAGATCCCCGCCGGTTTCCCCGGCAATGGTCTTGGCCACCTGTTCCGTCCGGTGGGTATTGGTGTAATAGACCACCAGCACCTTTTTGGCCTTGGCCGGGGCCTTTTCCGCAGCCGCCGTACCCACTGCCTTGCCCCCGCCATTCTGGGCAGCCTGCTGTCCGCCGCAGGCCGTAACCGCCAGCAGAGACAGCGCCATGCAGACGATAGAGATTGCTTTTTTCCACTTCATATTGTTTTCCTCCTTACCTTCTCCACGTTATTTTTATTGTATACCGGCAGTCACTGCCATGAGAAGGAACGTTTTAGGATTCCTACACACCGAATCTTTTCATCCCCTCATTGATCACCTGAGCCATTTCCTGTTTCATATTCCAGTCGCCGTGGATTCCGTCCAGGGCCAGTTCCGTAGGCAGGTCTCCCCCATTTTCAAAGGAGGCCGCCACGTCGATATGGTCCCGGTTGCGGATGTAGGCATTCACCTGGGCAAAGGACTGACGCCAATTGTCGGCGGTGGGTTCGTCAAAAGCTTTCTGGATGTTGGCGGGATTGATGGGCGGCAGGGTGAGATAGATGGGACGGATACCCAGGGCTTCCGCCTTCCGGCCGATCTCGTCCAGATCATGGATCACTTCTTCTGCCGGCACCCCTGCCCGGAGGCTGTTGGTGCCTCCCAGGATCAGCAGGTACTTCAGAGGGAAGGACCGCACATCCCGTTCGAACCGCTCCACCATCATGGCGCTGGTATCCCCGCTTTCCGAAAGGTTCACTGTAGGAAAGGCCAGATAATGGCTGTAGCTGTAGGCATAATCCACGGGACTGAAAGAAAGATGTCCTCCTCCGTGGGAAATGCTGTCACCGTAGATGCCCACCCGGATTTTCCGGGAAGGCAGGGTGGTGAACTTCTGGGGCAGGCTCCACTGGCCCACCGGATTCCCCTCCTTGTCCATGCCCTGGACCCGCCAGTAATAGGTCCCCAGCCGGGGTGCCTCGTCATACAGATCCGTAAGAGAGGTGACCTGGGCAAAGACCCGATACCGGGAAGGTGCGGTCCCTTCCGTATTCTCTGGCATCCGGTCCGTTACTTCCACTTCGTACTGGACTGCTCCCGGGTTCCCGGTATAGGCATAGACAGGATAAAGCAGCAGGGAGCCATTGGTATCCTCCATCCGGCTCCGAGGCACCGGGGCATTCCGTTCCACTTTCCGCAGGCTGCTCTCAACGGCCGCCGGCTGGGAATAGTTCCCCAGAGGCCGGCCATCCAGGTCAAAAGCCCGTACCCGGTAATACAGGACGCCGGTCGTCTGTTTCTTCCGTAGTTCCTCCAGAGGCAGCAGGGCCTGGGCGGAATAGACCCGGCTGTTCCGATATAAGGCATGGTCTGCTTCCCGGGCGGGATCCAGATTTAGAGGAATCCCGTCCAAAAGTTCCAGTTCATACCGGACAGCATCCAACTGTTCCGGCCAGGTGAGTAGGCCCAGATTCGCCCGGGACGCTTCCACCATTGCCTGGCGGTTCATCGCTGCCACAGGGGAAAGCCCTGCTGCCCGGCGCACCGTACAGGAACTGACCAGGATCACCGGAACGGCCGCCAGTGCCAGAAGACTCATGCCCAGGGCCTTTTTTTCCAGGCCGGGCAGTATTTTTCTTTCCATGATGCTTTCCCCTTTCACAGCTTTACTCTGTTTGCTTTACATCCAGCGGCGCAGACCGCGGCCAATGGGATGCTTACTTCCATCCCTGTACTTTCCGGATCCACTCTTCCACTTTGTCCTGGCTGGTCACCTGACGGCTGCCGCCGGTGGAATCGAACTGGATGGTCAGTTCCGGACCGAAAGAAGCCCCTTTACAGGCTTTTTCCATATCCTTCAGGGCATGGCCGGGCCAGCCTCCGTGGGTGGCAAAAAAGGCCGCTTTCTTCCCGGTGAAATCCTGGCTTTCCAGGAAGGTCTTCATGGCCGGAGCCATGGTATACCACCAGGTAGGGGTGCCCACCGCCACCGTGTCGTAGTCCTTCAGGTGGAAATACAGAGGGGCCAGTTCCGGCTTGTACCCTTTGGCGATATCCTTTTCCGATTCCCGGACTACTTCATCGTAGCTTTGATTCTTGTAGGCACTCAGGGTATCGATCCTGGCAAGATCGGCCCCGGTTGCCTTCTGCAGTTCTTCCGCAATCTTTTTCGTATTCCCGTTGGACCAGGAATAATAGACAATCAGCATCTTGGACATATTTTTCCCGCTTTCCTTTATTCTTCTCCCTGCTGTCATTTTTCCATATGGTACAGCAGATAATCCACATTGGTGAGTTTCTCCTGCTCCCGGTGGAGCTTGGCCAGGATTTCCTTCCGGTACTGGCGGAGACACCGGCACTGGCACCGGTCATTCTTTTCCTGGAGGATCTTCCGGATGGTCTCTTCCGGACAGCCTGCCGCCTGGAGCTCTGCCTGGCTCAGTGCCGTCTTTTTGAGGCTTTCCGCCTCCTTCTCATTCATTTCCGTATACCTCTTTGGCATACCGGAACGCCGCCCAGGCTTTGGGCCAGCCGGCGTAGAACCCCAGCTGGGTGATGGCCTGGACCATTTCTTCCCGGGTCACCCCGTTCTTTTTGGCGGTGGCCATGTGATACTGGAGGGAGCTGTCCGTCAGCCCCTGGGCGATAAGAGCCGTCACCGTCACCAGGCTCCGGTCGTGGAGGCTCAATTTATCGTTGGCGCTCCACACTTCTCCAAAAAGGATGTCATCATTGTACCGGGCAAAATCCGGGGCAAAACTCCCCAGCTGATCCCGTCCTGCAGTCTGTACCACCTTGACCGGTTCTTTTTTCTGTTCCATGGCCAAAACCTCCCCTGTCTGCAATCCAATTCCGCTTATCGTCACAACCGCCAGAATCCCTGCTGTCATGTGCCAAAACCATTGTTTCCGTTCCATGGGGCCTCCTTTTATTTCAGTTTCCCGTATTCTTCTGGATCCACCCCTTCACACCATTCATTGCTGGTGCCTTCTCCGGGCACTTCCAGGGCAAGGTGTTGGAAGGCGGAATCCGGGGCCGCCCCGTGCCAGTGCTTCACTTCCGGAGGGATGTTCACCACGTCTCCGGCTTTCAGCTCCCGGGCAGGTTTCCCCCATTCCTGGTAATAGCCCCGGCCGGCGGTGACGATGAGGATCTGTCCCCCTCCTTTGGCTGCATGGTGGATGTGCCAGTGGTTCCGGCAGCCCGGTTCAAAGGTCACCACAGCAGTGGGCACCTGTTCCAGGGTCAGCATATTCAGATAACTCTTTCCATCAAAATATTGGGCATAGCCCGTATTTTCTTCCCCCAGGGCAAAGGGGCTCATTTTTTCCAGTTCTTCCAGATCCATAGGTTGATCTCTCCTTTCCTGTTCTTCCTGTATTGTATTCCAAACTCTTTAAGATGTATAATGCTTATAGCAACTACTTACAAATGTGTTTTTTCTATTGCAGGAGGGAACCATGGAAATCCGTACCCTGAAATATTTTCTGGCGGTGGCCCGGGAACAGAACATGACCGAAGCCGCCAATGTGCTGTTCGTCACCCAGCCCACCCTGTCCCGGCAGATGGCGGACCTGGAAAAGGAACTGGGCAAAAAGCTCTTTGTCCGGACCAACCGGAGCACTACCCTGACGGAAGAAGGGATGCACCTGCGCCAGCGGGCAGAAGAGATCCTGGCCCTGGTGGACCAGACCAAAGAAGAGATCCGGGAAGACGACATGGACCTTTCCGGCTGCATCCGGATCGGTGCCGGAGAAACCCGGGCCATGCATTGGATCACCGACACTTTTGGGGAACTCCATCAGGAATATCCCAGTCTCACCATCGAACTGTTCACCAACAACGCGGACGGGGTCCAGGAACGGCTGGAACACGGACTGCTGGATTTTGGTCTGTTCATCGAACCCTTCAACCCGGAAAAATACAACTTTCTCCATCTCCCGGAACCGGACCGGGTGGGCATCGTCACCAGTCTCCACAGTCCCTGGGCCCATCTGGAAAAAGTGACCCCCAAAGATCTCCTGGCCATGCCCCTTCTCATTTCCTCCCGGACCACCCAGAAGACCTTTGATTTTTCCCGCTGGTCCGGCGGCCAGGTGACCCTGGATAATCTCCAGGTGGCAGGCCGGTTCGACCTGATCGGCAACGCTTCCCTGCTGGTCCGGACCGGTCAGATCAATGCTCTGGGTCTGGACAATCTGCTCCAAATCGAAACCCAGGGGCTGAAATTCATTCCTCTGGATCCGCCCCTATCCGCCGGCAGCCTGGTGGCCTGGAAGAAATTCCGTCTCCTGTCCCGGTCCAGCCAGGTTTTCCTGGACCGATTAAAGCAAAAACTTTCTGATTTTTCCCATTGACAAACGTATATGAAAAGTGTACCATTGAGTCATACAAGGATAGAATTATTATTAAAATAATTTTATTTTTAAATTGGTATGTTGTGACTAACTTGAAGGACTGACAACCTGATTTTCCAAGACAGAGGAGGTACGCGTATGTTATTCACCACCACACAGGAACATGAAGAATTCCGCGCCAAAGTACGGGGGTTTGCGGAAGCCAAGATCAAACCCATTGCGTTCATGCTGGACAAGGAAAACAAGTTCCCTGATGAACAGGTCAAAGAAATGGGCGAACTGGGATGGATGGGCATCCCCTTCCCCAAAGAATATGGCGGTGCCGGGCTGGACTACATCAGCTACGCCATTGCCGTGGAAGAACTGGCCCGGGTGGACGGAGGCGCCGGTGTTATCCTTTCCGCCCATGTGTCCCTGGGCTCTTATCCCATCTTCGCCTTCGGCACCGAAGAACAGAAACGGAAATACCTGGTGCCCCTGGCTTCCGGGAAAAAAATCGGGGCTTTCGGCCTGACGGAACCCAACGCCGGTTCTGACGCCGGGGAAACGGAAACTACGGCGGAATTCGACGGGACCCACTGGATCCTCAACGGGAACAAGATTTTCATCACCAATGCAGGGAAAGCCGATACCTATGTGGTGTTTGCCGTCACTGAACCGGGGAAAGGCACCCGGGGCATCAGCGCCTTCATCGTGGAAAAAGGCATGCCGGGCTTCACCTTCGGTGACCATTATGACAAACTGGGGATCCGTTCCTCTGCCACGGCGGAACTGATCTTCAACAATGTGAAGCTGCCCAAGGAAAATCTGCTGGGCAAACGGGGCCAGGGCTTCAAGATTGCCATGGCTACCCTGGACGGCGGCCGGATCGGGATCGCGGCCCAGGCCCTGGGGATCGCCCAGGGTGCCTATGAAGCGGCTCTGAACTACTCCAAGGAACGGATCCAGTTCAATGCTCCCATCTGCCAGAACCAGGGTGTCTCCTTCAAGCTGGCGGATATGGCCACCAAACTCCGGGCTGCCCGGTTCCTGGTATACAGCGCTGCGGAACTGAAGCAGGAACACCAGGATTACGGCATGGAAAGCGCCATGGCCAAGATGTACGCTTCCGATGCGGCAGTCTCCATCACCAACGATGCCCTCCAGATCTTCGGCGGCACCGGTTACCTGAAAGGCATGGATGTGGAACGGTTCTACCGGGATGCCAAGATTACCACCATCTACGAAGGCACCAACGAAATCCAGCGGGTGGTCATTGCCTCCCACATTACGGATAAGATGTCCGTGGCCAAGCACGGGGGCGCTCCCAAGCAGAATGCAGCCATTACCGGGGCCCGGAAGAAACAGATTTTCAAGGACGGCACCCCGGAAGAACAGGTGGCTGCCCTGGTGGAAGCCCTGAAGAACGACGGCTATGACTTTACCGTGGGCATCCCTCTGGATACTCCCATCTCCGATGCGGAACGGGTGGTCAGCGCCGGCAAGGGCATCGGGGAAAAGGCCAACATGAAGCTGATCGAAGAACTGGCCCGCCAGGCCGGGGCTGCGGTAGGTTCCTCCCGTCCTGTGGCGGAAACCCTCCAGTATGTACCCATTGACCGGTATGTGGGCATGAGCGGCCAGAAGTTCAACGGCAACCTGTACATTGCCTGCGGCATCTCCGGTGCAGTCCAGCACCTGAAGGGCATCAAGAACGCTACCACCATTGTAGCCATCAACATCAACGCCGGGGCCCCCATCTTCAAGAACTGCGACTACGGCATCGTAGGGGACGTGAAGGTGATCCTGCCGCTCCTGGCCAAGGCCCTGAACAACGGCCAGCCCAAGAAACCCGCTCCTCCCATGGTCAAGATGAAGAGACCTCTGATCCTGAAAGACATGCCGGAAGGCCGTTATGTCTGCAAGGGTTGCGGTTATGAATACAACCCGGATCTGGGCGACCCGGATGCGGATGTGAAGCCGGGAACCAAGTTCCAGGATCTGCCGGAAGACTGGGTATGCCCGCTGTGCAACTCCGCCAAGACTGAATTCGTACCCGTAAAGTGAGAAAAGGAGCATAACTATGGAATGTGTAAGAAAATTAACCAATGACTTATACTGGGTAGGGGCGGATGACCGCCGGCTGGCACTGTTTGAAAACATCCATCCCATTCCCCGGGGCGTTTCCTACAACTCCTATCTGCTGCTAGACGAAAAGACCGTGCTGTTCGACACTGCGGACTGGTCCGTATGCAAGCAGTTCCTGGAAAACGTGGAAGGTGTCCTGAAAGGCCGGAAACTGGACTACCTGATCATCAACCATGTGGAACCGGACCATGCGGCTTCCATCGAAGAAGTGCTGCTCCGGCACCCGGAAACCACGGTGATCAGCAATGAACAGGCCTTCACCCTGATGGACCAGTTCGGCTACCGGGTGGAAGGGGAAAAACAGATCGTGGTGAAAGAGGGCGACACCCAGAAGTTCGGAAAACACACCATCGCTTTTGTGGCCGCTCCCATGGTCCACTGGCCGGAAGCCATGGTCTCCTTCGACCTGACCACCGGTACTCTGTTCTCCGCCGATGCCTTCGGTTCCTTCGGAGCCCTGGGCGGCCGGATTTTCAACGACGAAGTGAACTTCGACCGGGACTGGCTGGATGATGCCCGCCGGTACTACACCAACATCGTAGGGAAATACGGGCCCTTCGTCATGGATCTTCTGGGCAAGGCCAGCCAGCTGGACATCAAGATGATCTGCCCTCTCCACGGGCCGGTATGGCGGAACAACATCAAATACATCGTGGACAAGTACATCCACTGGGCCACCTATGAACCGGAAGAAAAAGGCGTACTCCTGGTCTATGCCTCCATGTACGGCAACACCGAAAGCACTGCTTCCGTACTGGCGGCCAAGCTGGCGGAAAAGGGCATGACCAATATCCATATGTACGATGTGTCCAAAACGGACATTTCCTACCTGATCTCCGATGCCTTCAAATACAGCCATCTGGTGCTGGCTTCCGTCACCTACAACCTGGGAATCTATCCCAAGATGCTGAACTTCCTGGAAGACATGAAGGCCCTGAACCTGCAGAAACGGATCGTGGGGATCATCGAAAACGGATCCTGGGCCTGCACCGTAGGCGGTCTCATGACGGAATTCCTGGAAAACAACATGAAGGCCATGACCGTCCTCCAGGACGGGGTGACCATCAACTCCCGGATGACCGGAGGCCAGGAACGGAGCATGAACGATCTGGTGGATGCCATTTTGAATTCCATGAAAGAAGCGTGAAAAAAGGGCTGTTGCTTATGCAACAGCCCTTTTTTTATTCCCCCAGCTTCAAACTGGGATCTGCGTTCAGGTCCAGGTTGGCGAAGTCCTGGTTCAGATACTGGTAGTAGCCCCGTACGCCAATCATCACCGCGTTGTCGGTGCAGAGTATGGGGGTGGGATGGACCAGTTCTGCTCCCGCTTCCCGGGCCCCCTGGGCCAGGGCTTCCTGGAGGCATTTGTTGGCGGACACCCCGCCGGCCAGGACAATCTTTTTCAGGCCTGTGGCCTGGATGGCTTCCTGGCTTTTCTTCACCAGCACGTCCACAATGGCCTGCTGGAAAGAGGCCGCCACATCTTCCCGGCGGAAGCCGCTTTTCCGCTGTTCTTCCGTATGGATGTGGTTGATCACGGCGCTTTTCAGGCCGCTGAAGCTGAAATCATAGCAGCCGGGCAGCAAAGGCCGGGGAAAATCCACCGCTGCCGGGTCCCCGTTTTTGGCCAGCCGTTCGATTTCCGGGCCTCCCGGATAGGGCAGCCCCATGAACCGGGCGATTTTGTCAAAGGCCTCCCCTGCCGCATCGTCCCGGGTCTGGCCCAGGAGCCGGAAGGTGTTGTAATCTTCCACCACCAGAAGGGAGGTGTGTCCCCCGCTGACCACCAGGGCCAGGAAGGGAGGCTTCAGATTCGGATCCGCCAGGAAATTGGCGAATACATGGCCTTCCAGATGGTTCACCCCGATGAGAGGCTTCCCGCTGCCCAGGGCCAGCCCCTTGGCGGCAGAAAGGCCCACCAGCAGGGCGCCCACCAGCCCCGGTCCGTAGGTCACGGCAATGGCGTCCACGTCCTGGAGGGTCATTTTGGCGTCGGTAAGGGCCTTGTGGATCACCGGCATCACATGTTCGATATGTTTCCGGGATGCGATTTCCGGCACCACGCCCCCGAACTTCCGGTGGACCAGGATCTGGGTGGATACCACATTGGACAATACCTCCCGTCCGTTCCGGATCACCGCTGCCGCCGTTTCGTCACAGCTGCTTTCGATTCCCAATATATTGATTGCTTTTTCCGTCATAATCTCCTCGATTTACAGGTCCCGGCGCATAAGCACTGCCGCTTCCCCGTTGTCTCCATAATACCCCGGCCGCCGGCCGCATTCGGTAAAGCCCAGATGATCATAGGTCCGCCGGGCCGGGGTGTTCCCTTCCCGGACTTCCAGAGTCATTTCCACCGCTTCCAGACGGAGGGCTTCCGCCACCATGGCTTCCACCAGGGCCAGCCCCAGTTTTTCTCCCCGGCGCCGTGGATCCACCGCCAGGCGCATGACCTGGGCTTCTCCCGCCACCAGCCAGAAGCCCCCGAAAGCCACCGGCACTCCTCCTTCTTCCAGGGCGATGTAATGGCTCAGCCGGCCTTCCAGTTCGTCCCCCCAGGTTTCTTCTGTCCAGGGTTCTCCGAAGGATCCTGCGTCCAGGGGCAGCAGCCAGGGCAGATCTTCCCGGGTCAGAGGTCTTACCGTCCTTCCGGATGTCTCTTTTCCCATAGTTCCTCCGCTTCCGACCGACGAATGTAGAAAGGATCCATGCCGAAATAGCTGTGGATGTCCCCTTCCGGCACATATTGGGCCGCACCCAGGATGGCCACGGAAGACCCTCTGGGCAGGCGGGCGCTTTCCGGGGCCAGGGTCACCCGGTCACAGGCTTCCGTCCCGGGCACCCGGTGGCATTCTCCCATAAGGATGGCCGGCTCCGAGCCCTCCTGGAGCTGGGCGGCCAGTTCTTTGGCAGGAGCGATCCGCACCGGTTCTATTTCTTCCAAATGGTCCCCGGTCCACCGGTAGCTGCCCACATACAGATTCCCCTTCTGGGCATCCAGCACCGGAGTCAGCCGGACTCCGGCCACCGGCAGGTTATAGGCAATGGCTGCCAGAGTATCCACCGCCACCAGAGGCCGTTCCAGGGCGTAGGCCATGGCTTCTGCAGTGGCCATGCCGATCCGCAGACCGGTAAAAGAACCCGGGCCCCGGCTTACCGCCAAAAGATCCAGTTCCTCTTTTTTCACCCGGGCCATGGCCAGCAGGGTTTCCAGCTGGGGCACCAGACCTTCAGAATGGGTAAGCCCCACATTCACATCCAGGCTCCCCAGGATTTTCTTTCCGTCACAGACGGCCACGGAACACACCCGGGTCGCCGTATCAATTCCCAATGTCAGCACGATTTCAACCTTCCCGGCCCTTGGGAGCAAGGAGCGCCCGGGCCAATTCCTCATACCGTCTGCCGTGAGGGAGCAGTTCCACTTCCCGTCCCTCACCCTTGCGGGTAAATTTCAGTTCCAGATTTTCTTCCGGCATATAGTCCGGAAACAGTTCCGCCCATTCGATGAATGTGACCCCGTCTCCCCCGGCATATTCAGAGAACCCGATGTCTTCCAGTTCTTCCGGCCAGTTGATCCGGTACAGGTCGAAATGCTTGATGTTCAGCGCCTTCCCATGGTACACATTCATCAGGGAAAAAGTGGGGGACGTGACTTCCTGAGGATCCACTCCCAGAGCCGTGGAGGCCGCGGTCACCAGACAGGTCTTGCCGGTCCCCAGGTCTCCGTTCAGCAGGAACACATCCCCTTCCCGGCACAGAGCCCCCAGGTTCCGTCCCAGAGTCTCCGTGGCCGCCGTATCCGCACAATAGACAGTTTCCGCCATACACTCACCGTCCTTCCAGTTCATTGCAATTTATAATTATAGCATAAAAAAAAGAGGGACGCACCTGCGTCCCTCTTTTTTGTCAATGGTCAATAGGGGAAAGCTCCCCCTTCCCGCTTATTTCACCACCGGTCCGGCGGAGGCGATGTCTTCGGTTACTTCTCCCTGGAATTTCTTGAAGTTTTCCTGGAAGAGACGGGCCAGTTTCCGGGCGGTTTCGTCGTAAGCGCCCTTGTCTTCCCAGGTGCTCCGGGGATTCAGCACGTTGCTGGGCACGTTGGGGCAGGATTTGGGGATGGAGACCCCGAACATGGGCATGGTGGTCCAGCCTTCCTTGCCCAGTTCCCCGTCCAGAGCCGCGTGGATCATGGCCCGGGTGTAGGCCAGCTTCATCCGTTTGCCAACCCCGTAGGGGCCGCCGCTCCAGCCGGTGTTCACCAGGTACACGTTGGTTTCATGCTTGGCGATCCGTTCTCCCAGCAGCTTGGCATAGGTCAGGGGAGGCAGCGGCAGGAAAGGCGCCCCGAAGGCCGTAGAGAAGGTGGCCTGGGGTTCCGTGATTCCCCGTTCCGTACCGGCCACCTTGCTGGTGTAGCCGGTAAGATAATGGTACATGGCCTGTTCTTTGGTGAGTTTGGAGATGGGAGGCAGCACCCCGAAGGCATCGGCGGTCAGGAAGATGATGTTCTTGGGATGGCCGGCCATGCTGGGCAGCTTGGCGTTGGGGATGTAGTTCAGGGGATAAGCCACCCGGGTGTTTTCCGTAATGCTGTTGTCGGAGAAATCCGGCACCCCGTTCTTGGGATCCACCACCACGTTTTCCATTACCGCACCGAACCGGACAGCCCGGTAGATTTCCGGCTGGCTGTCTTCCGTCAGGTCGATGCACTTGGCATAGCAGCCCCCTTCGATGTTGAACACCCCGTTGTCTCCCCAGCCGTGTTCGTCATCCCCGATCAGGGAACGCTGAGGATCGGCGGACAGGGTGGTCTTGCCGGTACCGGACAGGCCGAAGAACAGGGCCACATCTCCTTTGTTCCCTTCGTTGCAGGAACAGTGCATGGTCAGGATGCCCTGACGGGGCAGCAGGTAGTTCATCACGGAGAAAATGGATTTCTTCAGTTCCCCGGCGTACATGCCACCGCCGATCAGGACCACCTTCTTGTCGAAGTTCAGGATGATGAAGGTTTCAGAATGGGTATGGTCCGTGGCCGGATCCGCTTCCACGCTGGGCAGGGAGATTACCGTGAAATCTTCCTGGACGGTGCTGGGTTCATCGGTCTTGATGAACAGCTGGCTGACGAAAACGGTCTGCCAGGCCATTTCGTTGATGAATTTCACCCGGATCTGGTATTTGGGGTCTGCCCCCGCCTTCACGTTCTTCACATAGACCTTGTGGGTCTTGATAAATTCTTCGCATTTGGCATAGAGCCGGTCGAAAGTTTCCTGGCTGCAGGGCTGGTTGTTGTTCCAGTTCACCACATCATGGGTCAGAGGGGTGTCCACAATGAATTTGTCCTTGGGAGAACGGCCCGTATGGGTCCCGGTGGTTACCCGCAGCGCACCCCGGTCGGAAAAGGTCCCTTCTCCGTTACGGATGGCTTCTTCAATCAATTCACGAACGCTCAAATCTCTTACAGTTTCTTTCGCTTCCGCTAACAATCCGGCACTGATCATTTGTTTTTTCCTCTCCTATATCCATCGATTGGACTCCATAGACGGAGGAGCCGCTTTATTGTATACATAGAACATTATAAGATATTTTGCCTGCCTTGACAACAGCGGTATTCAGAAAATTACAGCAGAAAAGGGCTGCTGCCCACGCAGCAACCCCTTTTCCTCAGTACAGGATCTTGTTTGCAATGACCATCCGCTGGATCTGGTTGGTGCCTTCGTAGATCTGGAGGATCTTGGCATCCCGCATTTTCTTTTCCATGGGATAATCTTTCATGTAGCCGTAGCCGCCCATGATCTGGACCGCATCGGTAGCCACTTCCATGGCCACATCGGAAGCGAAGCATTTGCTCATGGCTGCTTCCTTGCCGAATTCCACGCCCTGGTCACGCATCCAACAGGCTTTGTGGACCATGAGACGGGCGGTTTCCACTTTCATGGCCATATCGGCGATCATGGCCTGGACCATCTGGAAGGAAGCGATGGGCTGGCCGAACTGTCTCCGTTCCCGAGCGTAATGGGCGGCAATGTCCAGACAGGACTGGGCCAGCCCCACAGCCACAGCGGCCACGAAAGGACGGGCGCTGTCCAGAGTGTTCATGGCAATGCGGAAGCCCTGGCCTTCCCGGCCCACCCGCATGGATTCCGGAACCACCACATCTTCCAGGATCAGTTCACAGGTGTTGGAGGGACGGATCCCCATTTTGTCTTCTTTCCGGCCCACGCTGAAGCCCGGAGTGTCTTTGGGAACGATGAAAGCGGTCAGACCCCGGATGCCGCCGGTTTTCCGGGTGTTGGCGAACACCAGGAAGCTGTCGGCAATACCCCCGTTGGTGATGAACACTTTGTTCCCGTTCAGTACATAGTGATCCCCGTCTTTCACGGCTTTGGTGGCCACAGCCCCGGCATCAGAACCGGCTCCCGGTTCGGTAAGGGCGAAGGCGGCCAGTTTCCCGTCGTTGAGCAGGTCGCACTGATATTTTTTCTGTTCTTCATTGCCAGCCAGCAGAATGGGATAGGAAGCCAGTGCATTGGCGGCAATGGAGGTGGCGATGCCGGCGCAGCCTTTGCCCAGTTCTTCATAGATGGTGGCAATAGTAATGCTGTCCAGTCCAGGCCCGCCGTATTCTTCCGGAACAACCAGGTTCAGCAGGCCCATATCCCCTGCCTTCTTGAAGATTTCCGGTCTTGCATGATTTTCCCGGTCCATTTCTTCGGTATAGGGAACGATTTCCTTATCCACGAAATCCTTCACCATCGCCTGCAATTCCTGTTGCTCTTCGGTTAATGCGAAATCCATAAGGGTCCTCCTGTTTTATGGTTTATTCTCAATTTTAAGCCTAAATGTATGAATATTTTACCACTTTTTGGGTATTTCGTCAAAATGACCGATGACGAACATGGTCCCTGTTACATCGGCCATTTCCTTCCCGGTATGGTCATAGATCATTACCCGGGTCACCAGGGTGGAACGGCCGGCATGGATCAGGGAGGCTCTGGCCCAGACCTTTTCTTTGGCACTGGAATTGCTGATGAAGTTGATGGAACTGGACAGGGTGACCACCTTGCAGCCGATGCTGTAGCCCACCGCCCCCATGGCCGTATCCGCCAGGGTAAACAGGGCTCCTCCGTGGATCACTCCGTACCGGTTCCCGTGTTTGTGTTCCGGGTCCGCGTCCATGCTCAGTTCACAGTAGCCGCACTCCACTTTTTCCAGTTTCACGTCAGCCAGTTTCATGAAGCTGTTTTCTTCGAATTTTTTGACCATCCAGTTGGGGATTTCTTTTGCTGTCAGCACTGGTTCCACTCCTTTATTCCTGCTGTTTTGTCCGCTTTTTACAGTATATACACACGTACCCGCCGACGGCCCCATTCCAGCGCCTGTCCGCGGTTGTCAAAAGCCAGGTCGATCTTGTTGCCCTTGATGGCAGAGCCAATATCACAGGCAAGTCCTTCGCCGTAGCCCATTATGTACAGTCTTGTGCCCAGAGGGATCAGTACCGGATCCACTGCCACCACACCCCGGCGCATCATGGCACCTGTGTAGGTGACTCCTGTGACCCCGGGATCCTGAGGACTGTATCCTGTGGATTCCATGATCCAGATTTTCCGGAAATGACCGAAACTCAGGCCACTCTGTTTGCTCATTAAATTGTAAATGGACCAGGTCACATCCCCGGTCTGCGGTTTCCGATTCTTCTGTTGGAATTTTTTTACTGCAATCTGTGTCCCTGTTCCGAACTCTCCATCTATATCGCCGTTGTAGTAGTGCAGTTTGGACAACATAGCTTGTACTTCTTCCACCTTCTGACCCTTGGACCCCAGGACTGCCACCGGTTTTACGGCGGCAGCCCTGCCAGTCAGGGGCATCAGGAAGAGAAGCAGGAGCGCCAGCAGGAGACCAAAGGTCTTGCGTTGCACAGCGCGGCAGCCTCCTTTTCCATGATCTTACAGGATGTTGTTTTTATAATCGGTGTACAGGCCTTCCAGTTCTTCCATCTTGGCATCCAGAGTCTTCTGGAGGTCGGAAGCCTTGTCAAAGTCACCGGCAGCAAAGGCTTTGGCAATCTGGGTGAACAGGCTGGTGCTGGTGTCCGTATCTTTGGCGATCAGGACCCGCAGTTCCTGGACTCTCTGCCACATGCCGTCATCCCAGGCGGTGCTGCTTTCGCTGGTCACCGGTTTCATGGCCACCACTTTGGCCCGGTAGTCAGGGATGATGTGTTTCAGCAGTTCGGTCTGCCAACGGATCAGGGCACCCTCTTCGAAGGATTTCAGGTAAACCGGTTTGATGATGTCGCCGGCAGTGAGCACGGCCACCTTTTCCGGATACTTGTCGAAAGCCTTGCAGTTTTCCCAAACCGTTGCAGGGGGAGCTCCGAAGTATTTGTTCCGTTCTTCTTCGGTGTAGTCTTCGAATACATCGTTTTCAGAACGGTATTCTCTGTCTTTTTCCAGATAGAAGCCGTCTTCACCGGACTTCTTGGACAGTTCCGCACACAGTTCATCCGTGCTCTTGCCGGAAGCCAGGGCAGCCTTGATGCCGTCCAGGGCAGCCATGTAGAAGCCTGCCAGAGCCATGTAGGTGTTGGTGAAGGGGTTGGGAGCCCGCATTTCGAAACGGGTGGCCTTGGGGTTGTCCAGGTCGCGGATCAGGCCGGCCAGGATGGTACGGTTCCGGGAGGGGACGTCCGGAGCGATGCCCAGGGAGGTTACGATGCAGATAGGAGCTTCGAACCCGGGTTTCAGCCGTTTGAAAGCGTCGGTGGTGCAGGAAACGATGGGGTTCAGCACTTCATAGTTCTTCAGGATGCCCATCAGTGCCCCATATCCTACAGCGGACAGGAAATCTTTGGTCATGTCGGCCGGGCTCATCAGGTTGTAGAATTTGCCATCCTTGGTGAGGCAGCCCAGGCCCACATGGGTGTGTTCGCCGCTGCCGGCAACCCCCACGATGGGTTTGGCCAGGAAGGAAACTTCCAGTCCGTTGGCACGGAACACTTCCTTCACAATGGTGCGAACCAGGATTTCGTTGTCAGCAGCCTGGAGGCCGGTGGAATATTTCCAGTCGATTTCCAGCTGTTCATTGACATGGGTCATGTTGCCGTTGGCATCCAGCTGACCCCGGACACCGCCCACTTCTTTGTGGCCCATTTCCGGTTCCAGGCCATAGTAGCCCAGGATCTCCACAGCCTGTTCCAGAGCGGTACGAACGTTGCCCCGGGTACGGGCCCAGTACTGTTCCTGCATGATCTGGGAGGAGGACAGGGCTTCGGTGGAAACGTCTTCCGTAGGGGTCTTCACCCAGAATTCCAGTTCCGTAGCGGAAGTGGAAGTGATCTTTTCCACATCTTCCGGGGCAAAGGCCAGGCCGGGGACTTTCCCTTCGGCTTTCATGGCTTTCAGGATTTCATCCCCTACATAGCGGAGGGTTTCCTTCAGCAGGTACCGGGAATCCACAAATTCCCCATTGTGTTTCAGGAAACAGGGAACACGCAGGGTGCCCACCATTTTCCCGGTCTCCGGATCGATGTGTTCCATGTTGTAGTCCACGAACCAGTTCACGGACAGGTCTGCCACCATGTCCACCCGGGCATCGTTCAGAGAGGCAACCCCGGGCAGCACTACGGAAGAACCGTCAGTCTGGGCGGTATGGCTGTAGAGCATGGTTTCCATGTTGTTCAGCAGTGCGCTGATGGGTACCTTTTCGTCGGTGTCGTTGCCGGCGAAGTCAATGCCCATGAAGGACACAAATTTAATCTCAGGATGTTGAGCGAGCAGTACGCGTAAGGTTTCCGGTTCCAATTCACTGGGTTTAATCACGTAAAGCAGATCTTTTTCGTACATAATCATGTACCCCTTTCCCCTCGAAAGTTCTTTTTGAATACCTGGCCTGGACTGGAACAGAGCCCCTGTTTGCAGGTGTGTCTCCATCCCTTTTGAATCTTGCCTTACCAAAACCTGTATCCTTTGGTCTTTGATTACGTGGTTTATTATAACACAAAAGTTTCCCATCGCCTAGAGGAAAATGGGATTTTCTCGAATAATTTTATTCAGCAATATATGATTGTTCGAATTTATGTCTTTTCAAGAGAACTTTTACAATTTTTTCAGGATAAAAAGAGGTCGAATAGGGAGAACTCCGAACTTTAGCAGAGTAAAAAGGGGCTGCTGCAATGCAGCAGCCCCGGTCGCGGGCCACTACTTCCCCACTATCTGCCGGTAATGCTGGCGGGCGTCACGGTAGGCGGCCAGGATGGCCTTTCCGGAGGAGCCGAAATACCGCCGGGTCACTTCCTGTTCCAGGAACTGGGATTCCTCCAGGATGGAATGGTTCAGGAACAGTTTCCGGATGAAGTTCCGGGTCAGCTCCAGGGTGGCGTTGCAGTCCACCTCCACGATTTCCCCGGTCTGTTCCACCACCTCAAAGGCCATGTAGAACACCCCGTAGATCTTGGTAATGGCATTGTCCATATTGGTCCGGGCTTCCCCGGTAAGGTAAAGGGTTCGTTTGTCCATGTGACTGTGCTCCTTTGGTTGCACTGGTACTGTAAAGGCAGCAGGCGTCAGCCCCGGCAGATATCCGCCCTTTTCAAGGGCGGGGAACCGTTGCGCTTGCGCAATGGTGGTGGGTTAGCAGCCGCTGGCTGCGTTTCCATTCGAAAAATTTGCCTGCAAATTTTTACATCCGGCCGCTGACCGCTGACAAATAAAGGGGTGCTGCACCCAACGTGCAGCACCCCTTTATTATACCAATTACGCCATCATTTTCAAAACATACCCGCAGATCAGTCCGGCGAAGTTCCCTATGGCAGCCCCCAGGACCCCCATCAGGACCCCGATGCCGGCATAGGATTCGTTGTAGGCGGACGCCACGATAGGTGCGGAGGCCGCCCCGCCGATGTTGGCCAGGGAGGCGGTGGAAACCATGCACAGATCCCAGTGGAACAGCTTGGACAGGATGTACATGCCGATCACATGGACCACCAGGATGAAGAACCCGTACACCACCCACATGGGAGCACTCAACAGGTCCGTTACGGAAGCAGTGGAAGCCAGCAGGGACACCACTGCATACAGGTACACACTGGAAAGTTCTTCCACAGCAGGGACCTTGCCCAGAGGGCTCATGGCACAAATCAGGCCCAGGACAGTGACGAACACGGTGGTCATGGTCCCTTTGTCGAACATGGCCAGTCCCACACCCTTCAGCATGGTGTTGAGAGAAGCCCCCACGCTCTGGGCAATGGCAGACACCAGCAGGGAAACACCGATCAGGAAGATCCAGTCAGCCGCCGATGCCTTTTTCTTTTCCTTGGCCACTTCCGCAGCTGCTGCATCAGCCACTGCCTGGAGTTTGGACGTATCCGCCTTCACCGAGTTGTTCCATTTGTCCGCATGTTTCACCATCAGGAGCAGCAGGGCGATCCACACGGAATAGCACACGGTATCCAGGGCCAGGGCGCAGCTGTAGGCACCCGCATCCACCGGCAGTGCCGCCTGCATGGCCGCCATGTTGGCGGAGCCCCCTACCCAGGAAGCGTACAGGGCCGCCACAGCGCCCCAGGTGTCATGGCCCAGGAAGCCTTTGAAAATGGGGTAGCCCACCACAAAGCCGATGAACAATGTCACGGAGCAGCCCAGGAAGATGGCCACCATCCGGCCTCCCAGTTTGGCCAGTTTCCGGAAGTCGCACCGAAGCAGCATCACAAAGATCATGGCATACAGCAGGTTGTTCTTCAGGGCCTTGTAGGCTGCGGACACTTCCTTGGAATGGTACAGGCCCATGGTGCAGAAAATCATGTTCAGCACATAGATCCACACCAGAGGGGGCACCAGGTTGAAGATCTTCCACTTGGTATACTTTTCCAGTGCCAGCAGGACCCCTGCCAGGCACATGAGGAAGGCAATGTAGGTAAAACCGTTGGTGATGACCATAGAAATCTCCCCTTTCTTTTCCCCGTCAGGAGGCTAGTCGTCCAGATACCGGATGCCCCGGACCCAGGTGACACCCAGCCCCGGCCCGTCGCTGACCGTGATTTCCTTTTCGTTGAAGACGGCGCCGCCTTCCACCGGATCTTCGGAACAGAGCACCGGCCCGTCCAGATCCACCCGGGTAATGATTTTCCGGGCACAGGCCAGGTGCACCGCCGCATTGACGCTGACCTTGGCCTCCAGCATGCATCCGATCATGCACTCCACCCCGCAGACTTCCGCCAGGGTGGCGATTTTCAGGGCGTTGGTAAGACCGCCGCATTTCATCAATTTGATGTTGATCAGGTCCGCCGCCTGCATCTGGACGATTTTCAGAGCGTCCTCTACGGAGAACACCGCTTCGTCGGCCAGTACCGGCACATAGGACCGTTCCGTGACGTATTTCAGCCCTTCCAGGTCGTGGGCCTTTACCGGCTGTTCCACCAGTTCGATATCCAGGCCCTTTTCCTGCATCTGGTTCAGCAGGCGTACTGCCTGTTTGGGGCTCCAGGCCTGGTTGGCATCGATGCGGATCCGGATGTCCGGCCCCACAGCCTTCCGGATGGCGGCCAGCCGGGCCACATCCAGGGACGGATCGATGCCCACCTTCACTTTCAGGGTGTCATAGCCCCGTTCCAGGGCATTCACTGCATCCCGGGCCATTTCTTCTGGGGGATTCACGCTGATGGTGATGTCCGTAACGATCTTGTTCCGGGCGCCTCCCAGCATTTTGTACACCGGAATCCCGTACTTCTTGCCGTACAGGTCCCACAGGGCCATGTCCGCCGCAGCCTTGGCACTGGAATTCTTCACGATGCAGTCCTGGACCGCCCGGGTGATATCTTCGAAGTCATCCACGTCCCGGCCCACCAGGGTCTTGCTGATATGATCCTGGAAGGCGCCAATGATGGCTCCGGTGGTATCTCCGGTAATGACTCCCGTTGGGGGCGCTTCCCCGAATCCCACCTCACCGGTATCCGTGTGGATCTCCACAATGATATCCTCCACACTGTTGACCTGCCGCAAAGCGGTTTTGAACGGTACCCGAAGGGGAACGGAAATCCGTCCCAGGCGAACTTTCGTGATTTTCATTGGCTTTCCCTCCTTAATTGCACAACCATTGTTCTTCATTGAAAGCCAGCGAGACTGGCTTCCTCCGGCCGCTGACCGTTGACAGCTGACCGCCTTTATTTCGCCAGCCGGTACAGAGCCTCCGCATAGATCTTGGCGTTGAGCACCAGTTTGTCGATTTCCCAGTATTCATTAGGCAGGTGTTCCCGCACTGCATCCCCCGGGAAAATAGGCCCGAAGGCCACAATATTGGGGATGCTCTTGGCGTAGGTGCCGCCTCCGATGCAGATGGTCTTCGGTTCAAAGTCCGTCAGTTCTCCGTACACCTGGAGCAGGGTCTGGATGTAGTCGGTTTTGGGATCCACATACAGGGATTTCTTGTGGGTTTCGCCGACCTTCCGGAACCCGGCTTCTGCGAACTGGGCATCCAGTTTGGGAGCACAGTCCTCATAGGATTTGGTCACCGGATACCGGTAGTTGATCTTCAAGGTCAGTTTCCCAGCGTCTCCGGCAATAACCCCCAGGTTGAAGGACAGCTTCCCGGAATCCGGATCCTCCAGGCAGATGCCCAGGGATTCCCCGTGGATCTCCGTACCGATCTTTTGACCCAGGAACGCCAGTGCCTGATGGAGATCATCCCCAAAGGGCAGTTCCGCCAGAGCAGCCAGGAGACGGCCGATGGCATTTTCTCCCTTTTCCGGAGAAGCTGCATGGGCCTGGACTCCCTGGGCAGTGACTTTCAACCCTTCCGGGATTACTTCCCACTGGACCTTGGGATCCTTTTCTCCATATTTTTCCAGGATCTTGGCGGCTTCTGCAGGCGCGCACTGGATGGTGGCGGAAGCCAGGGCCGGCACCACGTTGAAGGCGGAGCCCCCTTTGATTTCCTTCAGAACCAGACCACCCTCCTGGGTGTAGGCCCGTTCAAAGGTTACGTTGATGATGCCTTTTTCCCCGTTGATCACCGGGTATTCTCCATCGGGGGTGAACCCGCACACAGGGATTTCCCCGCCTTTTTCCAGGTAATGCTTCATGTCCTGGCTGCCGGTTTCCTCGTTGGTACCAAAGAGGATCCGGATCCGCCGTTTCAGGGGAGCCCCGCTGTCCTTCAGGGCCTTCAGGGCATAGAGGGCGGCGGTGGTGGGGCCTTTGTCATCCATGGTGCCCCGGCCGTAGACGTTTTCTCCGTCCGCTTCCCCGCTGTAGGGATCCTTCGTCCAGCCGTCCCCTTCCGGCACCACATCCAGATGCCCCAGGACGGCTACCATTTCCGGTCCTTCCCCGTATTCACACCAACCCATATAGTTGTCCACATTTTCCGTGCGGAAGCCCATTTTGGCCGCTTCTTCCAGCATATAGGCCAGGCATCGGGCCGGACCTTCCCCGAAAGGCTTGCCGGGCACAGCCGGTTCCTGGACACTTTTGATCCGGACGGCTTCCTGCAGGGTTTTCACCATGGCTTCCCGATTGTTGTCTACCAGTTTTGCTAAATTCATTGTACGACCTCCTGATGTTTTTCCCTCAGAGCCTGCTGCCGGGGTACAAAAAAGCCCAGCAAAGGCGCAGCAAAACCACTCTGCCCCATGCTGGGTCTCACAATGCTCCCTGAGCTATTGGCCATAGCCCACACAAAATGAAACAGCATTCTCTATGGGTCTTACAACTTAAGTTTACCGTATCCGCCCGTCTGCTGTCAATGAAGTATTCCGATTTTTTAACATTATATAGTATGCTGTATACATGTTGACTGTCTTTTTGTTCACCGGTATAATGGGTACTGGTAGTGACGGAAAAGCCTGATTTTTCCGTCGAAATTCCGGAACTGTTCAAAGGAGGTCTTTTTATGCAAACGAAGCACCATCTGAAATGGCTGGCGGCCCTGGGGCTGTGTGCCGCCGTGCTCATGCCCCAGTACGCCCTGGCCCGGAAGGCCATGGATCCCAAGGCGGCCAAAGCCCTGTCCGCCCAGCTGGATGAAATGGTGGGCCATGACGGCACCCATGTACCCGGCCTGGGAGTGGAAGTGTACAAGAACGGAAAGAAAGTCTACACCCATTTTGCCGGACACCGGTATTTTGCAGAAAAGCCCGGCCAGAAAGACCTGCCCATCACTCCGGATACCCGGTTCCGGGCGGCCTCCGTCTCCAAGATGTTCACCGGCTTTACCATCATGCAGCTGGTGGATGAGGGGAAGCTCCGGCTGGACCAGGATGTAAGCGAGATCCTGGGCTTCCCTCTCCGGAATCCCAACTATCCGGACACCCCCATTACCGTCCGGATGCTCCTAAGCCACACCTCCAGTCTCCGGGACGGGAAGCTCTATGCCATTCCCCCGGAATACTCCGTCCGGGAATTTTTCGTGAAGGACGGGAAGTTCTATGAAAACGGGGACCATTTTGCTCCCGCCGGCCAGGCTCCCCGGGAATACTTCAAGTACTCCAACATCAACTACGGCCTTCTGGGTACCATCATCGAAAAAGTCACCGGGGAACGGTTCGATCTGTACCAGAAAAAGCACATCCTGAAGGACCTGGACATCAAGGCGGACTACACTGTGGGGAACCTTTCCAAAGGAGCCTTCAAAAACCTGGGGGTGATCTACCAGAAGAACAGCAATGGGAAATGGGATGAACAGGGGCCCTGGATCCCTCAGATTGATGACTACCAGGGGAAACAGCCTCCCAAAGACCAGGTGAAGGTCCAGAACCCGGACCACCGGGACCTGGATGCCTTCTACAGCCTGAAGGACTACCAGCCCGGCACCAACGCCACCTTCTTCTCCCCGCAGGGGGGCCTGCGGATCTCCTACGACGAACTGGGCCATGCCCTCCAGATGGTCCTGAACAACGGGAAGTACAAAGGTAGACAGGTGCTCCGGCCCGAGGCCCTGCGGGAAATGATGACCACCCAGTGGACCTGGGATCCGGCCAGGAAGAACGGGAACACCTACGGAGGCTCCATCGAGGCCTACGGCCTGGCCATGTATCCCATCAAGGGCAGCGGCACCTCCCGGGTGGTGAAAGACCATGAACTGGACCTGTGGGGCCACACCGGGGAAGCCTACGGCCTCCTGTCCGGCCTGTTCGTGGTCCCCGGCACCAAAAACGGGTTCATCTACATGATGAACGGAGAAGCGGTGGCCGAAGACGAGGACCCCAGGAGCGAAGGAAAATTCAGCGGGAACTATGTGTGGGAAGAGAATATCATGAATGCCATTTGTTACAAGGCGTTCTTTTGAAAAAAGGGACTGTGAAAAAATGATTTCTCATTTTTTCACAGTCCCTTTTCCAATTCCCCCTCATACTCCTCCAGCACCTGCTCAAAGGCTTCTTTTGTCAGGCACTGGTTGATGGCGTTCCGGTAGTGGGCGCTGTGAGGGAGACCAGTGAAGTAGCAGGCTCCATGGTGGCGCATTTCCCGGATGGCCACTTTTTCTCCCTTGAAGGCAATCAGGTCCCGGAGATGGCGCCGGACCATGGCAAACCGTTCCTCCAGGGTCACGGCTGGAATGGGTTTCCCGGCCAGGGCCGCCTTCACTTCCCGGAAGATCCAGGGATTTCCCTGGGCTCCCCGGGCGATCATGATTCCGTCACAGTGGGTGGTCTCCCACAGGGCCAGAGCATCCCGGGCGGTGAACACATCTCCGTTCCCCAGTACGGGAATGGACACGGCCTCCTTGACCTGGCGGATAATGTCCCAGTCCGCCTTTCCGCTGTAGAACTGCCCCCGGGTACGGCCATGGACTGCCACTGCCGCCACGCCGGCCTTTTCTGCCAGTCGTGCGATCTCCACCGCATTCCGGTGTTCCTCATCCCAGCCGGCCCGGAACTTCACCGTCACCGGCAGGTCCACCGCATCCACCAGAGCCGCCAGACAGGCATAGGCCCGTTCGGGGTCCTTCATCAGGGCGGACCCTTCCCCATTGGCCACGATTTTGTGCACCGGGCAGCCCATGTTGAAGTCGATGATGTCCGCCCCGTGTTCCGCCACGATTTTCGCACCCCGGGCCAATTCCTCCGGCACCGAACCGAACAGCTGGATGGCCACCGGATGCTCCCGGGGATCCACTTCCAACATGGCAAAGGTCTTGGGGTTCCTGAACAGCAAAGCCTTGGCGCTGACCATCTCCGAAACCGTGTAATCCGCCCCCAGCTCCCGGCAGATCACCCGGAAAGGAAGATCCGTAACCCCGGCCATAGGGGCAAGGGCGATGGGGAGCCGGGTCGGGAGGAGGGTTTGCAGCGTTTTTTCGATGTGAGTTGTCATTTAGGAGTGCTCCTTTACTGATTGTCAATGGTCAATTGTCAATGGCCGAATGAAAGCAGGAAGCAGCAATTCACTGCTTCCTGCTTTTGAATCTGTTCCTTGTAAAGAACTGTCTGAAAGAAAGCCAAGGCGAAAACTCAATAACAACTGAGTTTCCACTTCCAGACAGAAACAGTCATTCCGTTTTCAATTTTTCAAAGCCAACGAAAGTTGGCTTCCTTCGGCCATTGACCATTGACAGCTGACCGTGACCCGCGACCGCCTTTATTTGTTCATCTCATGCAGAATCCGCAGGCCTTCCAGGGTGAGGAAGGGTTCTACTACGTCTACCTGGTCGGATTCGCTGGCCATCAGTTTGCCAAAGCCTCCGGTGGCTACTACAAAGGCCTGGCCTCCCAGTTCTTTTTTCATCCGGGTGATCAGGCCGTCCATCTGGCCCACAAAGCCGTAAATCACGCCGGACCGCATGGCGTGAATGGTGTCCCGGCAGATTGCCTTGGGGGGCTTGATCAGTTCGATCCGGGGCAGCTTGGCCGCTTTCTGGAACAGGGCTTCAGTGGAAATGCCAATGCCCGGGGCAATGGCGCCACCCAGGTATTCCCCGGCAGGGGTCAGGGCGCAGAAAGTGGTGGCGGTGCCGAAGTCGATGATGATCAGATTCCCCTTGTCCCCGTACATGTTGTGGGCAGCCACTGCGTTGACGATCCGGTCGGCCCCGATCTGGGAGGGATCATCGTAATCCAGTTTCAGACCGGTTTTGATTTCGCTGGTGACCACAAAGGGAGTGATGCTGAAGAAACGCTTGCACATGTTGCACAGGGGTACCAGAAGAGGCGGCACTACGGTGGAAATGATGATGTTTTCGATATCCTTCATATCCATACCGCTGTAGGCAAACATGCTGCCCAGGATGATGCCGAATTCATCGGAAGTCCGGGAGCGGCTGCTGGAAATTCTCCAGTGTGCCTGCCAGGTATTGCCGTCGTGAACCCCTACTACGATGTTGGTGTTGCCAACATCCATGACCATTAACATGGTGAAAACCCTCCATATCGGTTTCTAGAATGACCGGCCTGGGAATCCCTCAGAAGCACCCTGCAGCAGGGCTCCCGGCATTCTCTCTCCGTACAGGTCCGGTCCATAAACGACTTTATTATAGGGGCAACGGGGGGAGTTGTCAAGGAAAAGGGGGTAATGCTGTATGGAACATACAGCATTACCCCCTTTGTCAGCAGTCAGCAGTCAACGGTCAATTGACCGCCTTTACTCCCACATCCCCCCTGCCTTCAGGGCCCGGCGGATGCGGGTGCCCAGGAAGGCGGTGATCAGGGCTTTTACGATGTCCAGGGGCAGGAAGGGGGCCACGGACAGAGCCAGGGTCTTTTCCCAGGTCATGGGCTTGTGGAGGAAAAAGGCAAAGCTCAGTTTAAAGCCGATGGCTCCGATGATGTAGCACACCACCGTCACCCCGGCCAGGGCCAGGAAGTTCTTCCACAGCCTGTCCCCGGCCCAGGATCCCCGGCTGATCTTCCCGGCCAGCCAGGCCACCACCGGGAAGCTGAGGATGAAGCCCCCGGTGGGCCCTGCCAGCATGACGATGCCGGCCTGTCCCTGGTTGAATACGGGCAGTCCCACACAGCCCAGGACCATCCATACCAGCACGCTGGCCGGTCCCCACACCGGTCCCAGCAGGAACCCGGCCAGGAGCACCATCAGAGTCTGGAGGGTCACCGGCACCGGTCCCAGGGGAATGGTCACATAGGAACTGAGGATGATCAAAGCGGTGAACAGCCCGGCTCCCATCATGTTTCTGGTCCGGTTCATGCGTATTTCCCCTTTCCCTGGGCCGGACGAATGGAAACATCCCCGGCCAGGACGGTTTCCACCGTACCGTCCTCTTTCTTCACCTGGAGAGCCCCGGTATCATCGATGTCCAGGGCCGTCCCCACATAGGTCTTGTCCGGTGCGATCACCTTCACCTGTTTTCCCAGGGTGATAGAATATTTCCGCCACTGGTCCAGGATGGGGCCGAATCCTTCCCGGCAGGCAATGTCATAATAGTATTCCAGATAATCCAGCACCTTGGCCAGGAGGGCCACCCGGTCCACCGGTTTTTCCGCTGCATCGGCAATGGAAATGGCGGCGGCCCGGAGTTCTTCCGGCACCATCTCTTTAGGCACGCACACATTGATGCCGATGCCCACCACCAGATAGTTGATGTGGCCGAATTCCGCACTCATTTCCGTAAGGATCCCCACCAGCTTCTTCCCGTTCAGCAGCACATCGTTGGGCCACTTGATCCTGGCATCCACCTGGCAGACTTCCCGGATGGCCCGGACCACCGCCACGGCGCTGAGCAGGGTCATTTTGGGGGCTTCCTGGGGCAGGAAGGTGGGCTTCAGCAGCAGGGAGAACCACAGGCCCTTGCCTTTGGGGCTGAACCAGCCCCGGGCCAGCCGTCCCTTGCCCCCGGTCTGTTCTTCCGCCACACAGACGGTGCCGTCGGCGGCGTTTTTGTCCGCCAGCTTCTTCAATACTTCGTTGGAGCTGGTGACGCTTTCCTCATAACAGATGGACCGGCCCACGAACCGGGTATGGAGATGAGCCATGATTTCCGAAGGCAGCAGTTTGTCCGGCACGGAAGTGAGTACATAGCCTTTTTTGGTGAACGCTTCGATGCCGTAGCCTTCCTTTTTCAGGGTCTGGATATGCTTCCAGATGGCCGTCCGGGTGATTCCCAGCTGTTTGGCCAGTTCCTCGCCGGAAACCGGTTCCGGCGCTTTTTTACGAAGGATGTTCAGGATTTCAGTACGCATGACAGTCTTCCTTTCGTTCCCTGTTGGGAGAAGTATGTTAACGCAATTGCTTGGATAAAGGGCTGTTGCCTGAGCAACAGCCCTTTCTTGTCAGCAGTCAACAGTCAGCGGTCAGCGGCCGTTGACAGGCTGCTGCCAAGGCAACAGCCTTTTTACGCCTGAGGCACTTCTTTCGGTACCGGCGCCATCACGGGTTCTTCGGCCGGTTCTTCGGCTGGGACCGGTCCGATGGGAGCCGGGGTACCGTCGGCGGGCTTCTTGGGTTCTTCCTGAGGCGGCACTTCGCCTTTTTCCAGGATATGGCCGTATTTCAGCAGTTCCTGGATCTCGTGGCCTTCCAGGGTCTCCCGTTCCATCAGGTTCTGGGCGATCAGGTGCAGCTTGTCCATATGGTCGGTGAGCAGCTTCACGGTGCCTTCGTAGGCTTCGTCGATGAACCGGCGGATTTCCCCGTCGATCTGGGCTGCCACTTTTTCACTGTAGTCGTTCTGCCGACCGATGTCCCGGCCCAGGAACACCTGTTCCTGCCGGTGGCCGAAGGTCACAGCCCCCAGCACATCGCTCATGCCGTATTCGCAGGTCATCCGCCGGGCCAGTTCCGTAGCCCGCTGGAGGTCGCTGCTGGCCCCGCTGGAAATCTCATGGAGCACCAGGGCTTCCGCCACACGGCCCCCCAGGAGCACCTTCAGCTGATCCAGCATTTCACTGCGGGTGGCATAATACCGGTCTTCCGTAGGCAGGCTCAAGGTATAGCCACCGGCACGGCCTCTGGGGATGATGGTCACCTTGTGCACCGGATCCGTATGGTCCAGGAGCATCCCCACCAGGGTATGGCCCCCTTCATGGTAGGCGGTGAGCTTCTTCTCTTCGTCGGTGATCACCCGGCTCTTCCGTTCCGGACCCATCATCACCCGTTCCGCGGCTTCTTCCAGGTCGCTCATGGTGATGGTCACCTGGTTGTGCCGGGCGGCCAGCAAGGCCCCTTCGTTCACCAGATTGGCCAGGTCAGCCCCGGTAAAGCCCGGGGTCTGCCGGGCAATGACTCCCAGATCCACAGAAGGATCGATGGGTTTGCCTTTGGTGTGGACCCGGAGGATGGCCCGGCGTCCCCGGATATCCGGCTTGTCCACCACAATCTGCCGGTCGAACCGGCCCGGACGCAGCAGTGCCGGATCCAGGATATCCGGACGGTTGGTGGCGGCGATCATGATGATCCCTTCGTTGGCACCGAACCCGTCCATTTCCACCAGCAGCTGGTTCA
This sequence comes from Acidaminococcus sp. HCP3S3_G9_1, assembly GCF_052122455.1. Classification (NCBI taxonomy): domain Bacteria; kingdom Bacillati; phylum Bacillota; class Negativicutes; order Acidaminococcales; family Acidaminococcaceae; genus Acidaminococcus; species Acidaminococcus sp. HCP3S3_G9_1. The sequence goes on from NZ_JBQKCH010000002.1 coordinate 42,491, forward strand.
GGGTCTGTTCCCGTTCATCATGGCCCCCGCCCAGGCCGGCGCCTCTCTGGCGGCCTACGGCGTCGATTTCGTCGATGAACACAATGCAGGGAGCGTTTTTCTTGGCCTGGTCGAACAGGTCACGGACACGGGAGGCCCCCACCCCCACGAACATTTCCACAAAGTCAGATCCGGAGATGCTGAAGAAAGGCACCCCCGCTTCCCCGGCCACGGCTTTGGCCAGGAGGGTCTTCCCGGTACCGGGAGGTCCGTAGAGCAGCACCCCTTTGGGGATCTTGGCTCCCAGCTGGTTGTACTTCTGGGGGGCCTTCAGGAATTCCACCACTTCTTCCAGTTCCTGTTTGGCTTCATCAGCCCCGGCTACATCCTTGAAGGTGACCCGGCTCTTGCCGTCCCCATAAAGCTTGGCCTTGCTCTTGCCGAAGCTCATGACCCGGCTGCCGCCCCCCTGGGCGTTGTTCATCATGAAGAACCAGAGGATCACTATGACCACCATGGGCAGGAGAGAAGTCAGGATATTGCTGAGCATGGAAGGCTGGGGCGGCAGTTCCGCCTTGATTTCCACATCCCGGGCCCGGAGGGTGTCCACCAGTTTGTCATCCCGGGGCGCAATGGTGGTGAAGTCGGCACCGTTTTTCAGCTTGCCTTTGATCACCGAATTGTCCACAATGGTTACACTCTTCACTTCATCCTGCTGGACTTCCTTGATGAAGTTGCTGTAGCTCATTTCGTTCTTGGGAGTGCTGGAGGCATTGTAATAATCGTAAATCCAGACCCCTACAATGACAATGAGCAGGTAAAATACCAGATTACGGATAAACTTACTCACACTAGAGCTCCTTTCCTGTCTGAACCATTCCGGGAAGGACCGGCAGACATGGAATTATTTTTCATAGACGGACCGTTTCAGGATACCGATATAGGGCAGGTTCCGGTATTCTTCGTCGTAATCCAGGCCGAAGCCCACCACGAATTCATCGGGAATCTCGAACCCGGCATAGTCCGGCAGCACCTTCACCAGCCGGCGTTCCTTCTTGTCCAGCATGGCTGCTACTTTCAGGGTCTTGGGGTTCCGGTTCCGGAACAGTTCTCCCACTTCCTTCAGGGTGAGTCCGGTGTCGATCACATCGTCCACAAGCAGCACGTTTTTGCCGGCGATGTTCCGGGAGGTATCATAGTCGATGTCCACTTTGCCGGAAGATTTGGTGCCGGAACCGTAGGAAGAAGCCTTGATGAAGTCGATCCGCACCGGCACGGTAATGTGCTGGGTCAGTTCCGTAAGGAAATAGGCAGCCCCCTTCAAAAGGCCGATGACCACCAGTTCTTCTCCGGCATAATCCTTGCTGATCTGGGCGCCCATTTCAGCGATCCGGGTTTTTAAGGTTTTCTCATCAATCAGGACTCTTTCAAGATTTTCGTTCATTTCTCTGACGCTCCTTTTGTGCTAGCTTGGCGGCCCGTTCTTCTTCCCGGGACCGCTGGTTTTTTCCCACCATCAGCCGGCCGTTCAGATAGATCAGCCGGACACCGCCGGGGACATCTAGGGACTTGTTGCCCACGCCCCGTTCAATCATTTCCAATATTTTGCGGACATGATCATAACTCATTTCCGCTCCGCCCACCCGACGGACCAGGATCCGGATCACCCGGCTCTGGAGAGCCAGGGGCAGGGCGGCAAAATCCTTCTCCACCTTGATATCCCAGGTGTCGAACACTTCCCGGCCATAGGCACCGATGTAACGGCCGGCCAGTTTTTCCAGATAGGCCTCATCACTGGCAGCCAGAGCTGCCGCCTGGGCCAGTTGCTTCCGAATCTGGGGATTCTGGGTCTCCAGAAGGGGCAGCAGGGTCTTCCGGACCCAGTTCCGCTTCAGGCTCTGGTCCTCATTGGAACTGTCCTCACACCAGGCAAGGCCCATTTCCTCACAGTAGGCTTCCGTATCCCGCCGGGTGATTTCCAGAAAGGGACGGGCCAGATATCCGCTTACCGGCAGCATTCCCCGCATCCCCCGGGTACCGGCGCCCCGGACCAGATTCAGGAGCACGGTTTCCGCCTGGTCATCCTGATGATGGGCCAGGAAAATGGCAGCGGCACCGGTTTCCTGCCGGACCTTTTCCAGGGCTCCATACCGGAGCTTCCGGGCCGCCTCCTCCAGGGAAAGCCCTTCCCCTTCCGCCAGGGACCGGACATCCACATCCACCCGCCGGAAGGCCAGGCCCCGGTTCCGGCAGTACTCTTCCGCCTGCCGGGCATCCTGTTCCGCTTCCTCCCCCCGGAGATGGTGCTGGACATGAACTGCCAGCACATCCACCCCGTCTTCTTCTCCCTGGGAGGCCATCACATCAGTGAGGCACAGGGAATCCGCTCCGCCGCTTAAGGCGGCGATGACTTTCGTCCCCGGTTTCCACAGGGGGGACTGGGCCACCAGCTGCCGCAGGCTGTTTTCCAAAATACTCAACGTTTTCACCTTCTAATTAAAAAAGGTACTTCCGAGGAAGTACCTTTTGTGTTCATCAATCTCCTCTGCGAGCACCACGGCCGCCCCGTTTGGACTCCGTATTCCGTTTCAGATCCAGCAGACGATCATCGCTTTCCTTCAGGAACCGGGAAAGCTTGTCCTCGAAGCTCATGGGACCCTGGGCCCGGGGAGCTCCATGGAAGGGTTTGCTCTCGAACCGCTTCTTCCCTTCGAACCGTTTGTTTTCGAAGTGTCTGTTTTCAAAATGTCTGTTTTCTCCCGCCGGTTTCCGTTCCGGTGCAGGAGCAGGAGGCATCAGGGCTTTCAGGGACAGGCCGATTTTCCCCTTGTCGTCAATGGAAACCACCTTGACGGTAACCTTATCCTTTACCTTGAGGAAATCATGTACATCTTTGACGAAGACATTGGAAACCTCAGAAATGTGAATCAGACCAACCTTATTTTCGGGCAATGACACAAAAGCACCAAAATTCGTAATCCCGGTGACAATACCATCAACAACTGCGCCTTTTTCCAAAGCCATAAGTCAAAGACATCCTCCTTTAATCAGTGGGTATTACGTTAACCATTATACCGTTGTTAACGAATTTTCGTCAAGAGGGAAAAGGGGCTGCCGCATGCGCAACAGCCCCTTTGGTCAATGGTCAACAGACATCTTTATGCTTCCTTCCCCTCATACTCATACCCCGCCTTCAGGATGGCGCTTTTGAAGTCGTTTTCGGGGACGTTCCGGGTTTCGGTGACTTCCACGGTGCCGGAGGTGTGGTCGGCTTTGGCGCTGGTGACCCCTTCCAGGCCTTCCAGGGCTTTCTTCACCCGGCCTTCGCAGTGGGCGCACATCATGCCCTTCACTTTCAGGGTCACGGTGGTGCCCTCTGCAGCCGGTACCGGGCAGGCAGCAGGCTGAGGAGCCAGATCCGCTTTTTCCACCACAGCGGCTGCAGGGTTCTTCCGTTTCTTGTCATGGCTGGCATCATGGAGCTTGAACAGGTTCAGCCGCAGGGCATTCATGCACACGGTGAAGCTGGAAATACTCATGGCCGCCGCCCCCACCATGGGGTTCATCTTGTAGCTGAACAGCCCGGCTGCCAGAGGGATGCAGATGACATTGTAGAAGAAGGCCCAGAACAGGTTCTCGTGGATGTTGGTCACGGTGCCCCGGCTCAGCCGCACCGCTGCGGATACGTCCGTGAGCCGGCTGTTCATCAGCACGATGTCGGCAGAATCGATGGCCACGTCCGCTCCTGCACCGATGGCGATACCGATGTCTGCCCGGGTGAGAGCCGGCGCATCGTTGATGCCGTCCCCTACCATGGCCACCAGGCCTCCGGCTTTCTGGAGTTCCCGGATCACCGTTTCCTTGCCTTCCGGCAAGACCCCGGCCACCACTTTGTCCACCCCGGCCTGACGGCCGATGGCTTCGGCAGTCCGCTGGTTGTCCCCGGTGACCATGACCACTTCGATGCCCATGTTCTGGAGTTCCTTGATGGCCTTGGCGGAATCTTCCTTGATCACGTCAGCCACGGCGATCATCCCGGCCAGCTTCCCGTCTTTGGCGAACACCAGGGGTGTCTTGCCCTGACCGGCCAGTTCCGCTCCTTTGGCTTCCATGGCGTCATCCAGGGCCCCCAGGCTCTTCAGAAAGCTCAGGCTTCCGCCAATGAGTTTCTTCCCTTTCTGGATCACCTGGAGTCCGTTCCCGGGCAGAGCCTGGAAATCATCCACAACGTCTGCTCTGAGACCTTTGGCTTCCGCTTCTTCCACTACGGCTTTGGCCAGGGGATGTTCGGATTTCTGTTCCAGGTCATAGGCCAGCTGGAGCAGGCTTTCTTTGGTATAGCCTTCCGCCGGCACCACATCGGTTACCTTGGGCTGGCCTTTGGTAATGGTCCCTGTTTTGTCCAGAGCCACCACTGCCACTTTCCCGGCGTTTTCCAGGGAAGAGGAGGTCTTGAACAGGATGCCGTTCTTGGCCCCTACCCCGCTGCCCACCATAATGGCTACAGGAGTGGCAAGCCCCAGGGCGCAGGGGCAGGCGATGACCAGCACGGCGATGCCCCGGGCAATGGCGGAGCCCAGAGGAGCTCCGGCGATCAGCCAGCCGAGGGTGGTGACCAGGGCGATGCTGATGATGGCCGGCACGAACACGGCGGAAACCTTATCGGCAATCCGGGCAATGGGAGCCTTTGTGGCCGCCGCATCGCTGACCAGTTTGATGATCTGGCTCAGGGTGGTGTCTTCCCCTACCCGGGTGGCTTCACATTCCAGGTACCCGGACTGGTTGATGGTGGCGGTGGAAACCTTGTCTCCGGGCTTCTTGTCCACCGGCAGGCTTTCCCCGGTCAGGGCGCTTTCGTTGACGGCGGAATTGCCCTTGACCACCACCCCGTCCACCGGGATGTTTTCTCCGGGACGGACGGCGAAAATGTCTCCTTTCTGGACTTCATCGATGGAGACGGTGACTTCCTTCCCGTCCCGGATCAGCACAGCGGTCTTGGGAGCCAGCTTCATGAGCCCTTTCAGGGCATCGGTGGTCCGGCCCTTGCTCATGGCTTCCAGCATCTTCCCCAGGGTGATCAGGGAAGGGATCATGGCTGCGGTTTCAAAGTACAGGTCGTGCATGTACATGTGGTGGAGTTCTTCGAAGGGCGTTCCGTGGGCGGTCAGGAAGGTGATATCATAGAACACCGCCAGGCTCCACAGGAAGGAAACGGAAGAACCCAGGGCCACCAGGGTATCCATATTGGGAGCCCCGTGGAACAGGGTCTTGAAACCGCTGGTGTAAAAGTCCTTGTTGATGTACATGACGATAATGGCCAGGAGCATCTGGGTAAGCATCAGTCCCAGATGGTTCCCGTCCAGCAGAGCGGGCACCGGCCACCCCAGCATGTTGTGGCCCATGGTGATGTACATGAGCAGGAACAGGAACCCCAGGGAGGTAACCAGCCGCCGGCGGAGCCGGGGCGTCTCATGGTCCTTCAGGGCTTCTTCATCGGCGGCCAGCTTTTCCGCCACTCCCTGTTTGGCCTGGGCGGCTCCTTTGACGGAAGCCCCGTAGCCTGCGTCCTCCACGGCCTTGATAATATCCCCATCGGAGGCGGTCCCTTCCACCCCCATGCTGTTGGTCAGGAGGGAAACCGATACCCCGGTGACCCCGGGAACCCCGGCCACCGCCTTTTCCACATGGGCCTGGCACGAAGCACAGGTCATGCCTGTTACTATATATTGTTTCATAACCGATCCTCTCTTTCTATACCCTACCAGGGTATCCTTCTTTCATGGTCATATCATACTCTGTTGGGGGATATTTGTCAAGAGAAAAAGGGGGGTGTGAAAAATTCACACCCCCCTGTCACTGACCTCTTGTCACTGGTCACTGGATAAAGAAAGGCAGCCGGGCTGCGGCTGTCTTTCATTGTATGAAGCTGGCTCGGACGCGCCTTTGGCTTGTCCTTGCTCTTCAGAAGAACTCACAACAAGCAACAGATTAAAAGAAAAGCAACGTCTTTTTTATTCGAAAGAACCCGTCAGCCACGGATTCTTTCCATTGGCCAGAGACCAGTGACAACCAGTTAAATCTGTCCCAGCGCTTTCAGGATCACTTCGGCGATGGCGGCGGACCCTACGTAGGTGCCGATGAAGATCACGCAGGCCAGGACCACGATCCGCCAGCCGGTTTTCTTGAAGGCGTCCATGTCCTTGCCGATGGAGATCCCCGCGTAGGCCAGGATGGGGGTACACAGGGCCAGGAAGCCCACTTTCTTCATATACATGTTGACCACTTCAGAGCCCGGGAACCCGGGATAGGTCAGGATACAGCCCAGGGTGGTAATGTAGGCCACCGCCGGGATCCCTCCGGGGATCACCCGGGCGGCCACGATCCCTGCCAGGGAAATGGCGATGAGGATCACCATGCCGGGGACTGCGTCCATAAAGGGAATGTTGCTGGACAGGGTATTGGCCACCAGGGACAGGAAAGCCGTGATAATGAGGACCAGCGTAGTTTCAGGCAAAGTAAACGATCTCATTTTCCTTCCTCCTCCTTGGTCAGCACATGACCGTATTTGATGATGCAGCATTTCTTGTAGAGCCATTCCGTCAAAGGCAGGGCCAGGAACACGGCCATGTATACCCCGTCCAGACCGGAAAGCATGTTGGAGGCGGTGGCGAAAGCGGCCAGTTGGTCAGCCATTTCCGGATACATCACCGTCAGGGTCCCCAGGGAAGCGGACATCATGCTGGCGCTCCCCACCCCGGAGGCCATGGCCAGGGAATAGGGATGGAAGATCTTTAAAGCTGCCAGGAAGGAAGCCATGATCCCGAAGAACACAGTGCCGCACACGGTACCGGCAATGTACACGCTCATGACCCCCCGGCCTTCCGGAGTATCCAGGCCGTATTTTTCACCGATGAGAGCCACGTTGGGTTCCCGGGCGATGGAATGGGCGGCCCCGATGGTCTCCCGTTTCAGCCCGAAGGCCACCGCCAGGGGAACCCCCAAAAATACCGTCCCCAGGTTCCCGAATTCCTGGAGGATCAAAGCCGGGCTGGCACTGATGATTTTCGGCAGGGTGGGCCCCACCAGGGTCCCATACCGGGCCATAAGCAGCATCAGGGTAATGCCCACCAGGGAGCCTGCGTCTTCCATGTCCTTCTGTTTGGTCAGTTTAAAGAAGTTGGGAGTGGTCAGGATCCCCAGGATCAGGGCATAGAGCATGGGGACAAACACCACTTTCCCCGGGCCCAGATTGAAGGATTTGATACCGATCAGTTCGGCGATGACCACCAGGGCCAGGGCCGTAATGTGCAGTTTCCAGTTAATCATGGTCGGGTTCCTCCTCGCTGAAATAGCCATCCAGTTTGGCAATGTATTGTTCTTTGGTAAGCGCCGGCTTGAAATCGGCCAGGATCTTCTTGGCTTCCTTGGCATCATCGCTCAAAAGGTCGATGACCATGCCGGCAAAGGCTTTCCCGGGCAGGAGCGCCGCCGCATGGAAATCCACCACCTTGAAATCCGGTCCGTGGAGCAGTCCGTCCACCCCGCCGATGAAGGGATGGATGGCGGGCATCAGATGGGACACATCCCCCATGTCCGTGGAGGCGCTGAAGTGGCCGGCGTTGGTGATTTCCACCTCCGGGAAGGCGTCCTGGGCATTGTGGACGAACAGTTCATTCATTTCCGGGTTGCAGATGAGAGGCAGCTGGCCGGGCAGGGTGTCGATGTTCACCTTGGCCCCGATAGCGGCGCCCCCCGCCCGGAGAGCCGCATCCACCTTGGCGTTGGTCCGGTCGATGGCGTCCATGGATTTGGCCCGGACATAGGTTTCGATCCGCACATCGTCAGGCACATTGTTCACCAGGTCTCCCCCTTTGGTAATGATGGGATGGACCCGGATGGCATCGTCATCCCGGAAGGTTTCCCGGAGGGCATTGATCCCCATGATCCCCAGCATGGCGGCGTTCAGGGCGTTGATACCCTGGTCCGGAGCGTCGGCGGCATGGGCGGCCTTCCCCACATACTGGATGGTCTTGCCGATGAACCCGTTGCTGCTGGTACCGATGGCCACCACCGGTTTGGGGGTCCGTTTCTGGGAATGGATCATCATGGCCATGTCGATGTCATCGAATTCCCCTTCATAGATCAGTTCGCCTTTCCCATGGAGGAAATGGAGCTTCCCTTCTTTCCGGAGCTTTTTCCGGTAGGCGATCTGGACGTATTCTTCCGCCGGGACCCCGAAGAACACCACATTCCCGCACAGGTCCTTCATGACCCCGGTTTTGGCAAGGCCGTAGGCAGCGGCCAGCATGGAAGACTGCTGCATGTGGTGGCCGCAGGCGTGGGCAGCCCCGGTATCCGGATCCGCTTTGGGATGTTCCGGGCAGCCAATGGCATCCAGTTCCCCCAGGATGGCGATGGTGGGACCGGGCTTGCCCCCTTTCAGGACCCCTTTGACAGCAGTAATGGCCATTCCCTTCCGGTAGGGGATCCCCAGTTTGTCGAACTGGGCCGCCAGTTTGGCGGAAGTCTTGAATTCCTTGAACCCGAATTCCGGTTCCGAAGCCACATCCGCTGCATAGGCCTGCAGCTCCTGAGCAGAATCATCAATCATCTTGAACACTTTTTGTTTCAGTACTTCCTTATCCGTAATCTCCACTCCCCTAACGAAAAATTATTGTACGCACTTATCATACTCTTGTTTTGTTATTTTATCAACATTTTTGTTTTATTTTACATAAGTAACCGTTTTTGTTACGTTTTAGGTGTAAAAGAGAGGGTGCTGCAGAGCAGCACCCTCTTTTTTTGTCAATGGTCAATTGTCAATCGTCAATGGCCGAATGATAAAATTTGCAGGCAAATTTTTTTGAAGGCGAAAGATGCCTTTGACAGCTTTACCCGATCAACAGCACACTCAGATCATTTACATTGGTCCCGGTGGCTCCGGTGATCAGGAGACCCTTGGTTTTTTCCAGGGCATGGTAGGCGTCGTTTTTGTCCAGTACATCGGAAATGGCAATGCCTTCTTCCGCCAGCCGGGCTTTGGTGGTTCCGTCTCCGTAGCCTCCGGCGGCGTCGGTGGGGCCGTCGGTGCCGTCGCTGCCAAAGGAGAACACCGCCACATTGTCCAGGCCGGCAATGCCGTCAGCGGCGGCAAGAGCGATTTCCTGGTTCCGTCCTCCCTTGCCCCGGCCGTGGAGATGGACCACCGTTTCTCCCCCGGCCAGCACCGCCAGCTTCTTTCCGCTGGCTGCGTACTGCCGTCCGATAGCCGCCAGGAAGCTGCCTGCCTCCTTGGCCTGGCAGTTCAGGCTGGTGGTCAAAAGCCAGGTCTCATACCCCAGCTTTTCCGCCGCCTTCTGGCCTGCCGCCGCCAGTTCCGTCACACTGCCGGTAATCACCGTTTCCACATTGTCCAGGGTCTTGGGGGTCTCTTCCCCCAGGGCCTTTTCCGCATCTGCCGGCAGCATGATTTTGAACTTCCGGATCACCTCCAGGGCTTCCTCACAGGTGGAGGAATCCGGATAGGCCGGCCCGGAGGCGATCATGTCCAGGGGATCCCCGATGATGTCGCTGAGCACAATGGCATACACCTGGGCCGGAGCGCAGAGCCGGGCGAATTTCCCGCCCTTTACAGAGCTCAGCCGTTTCCGCACCGTGTTCATGGATACGATATCCGCCCCGCTGGCCAACAGGTCCGAGGTAATGTCCTGGAGTTCCTTCAGGGAAATCAGAGGCTTTTCGAAAAGAGCCGAGCCCCCGCCGCTGATCAAAAACAGCACCGTGTCTTCCGCCGTCAGATCCTTGACCAGGTCGATGGCCCGCTGGGTAGCCTTCAGGGAGTTCTCATCCGGCACCGGATGGCCGGCTTCCCAGATTTCCAGAGGGGCCAGTTCCCCCTTGCTGTGGCCGTATTTGGTGATCACGATCCCGCTGGAGATCCGTCCGTCCAGGATCCCCACCGCCGTTTTGGCCATCTGCCAGGCGGCCTTCCCAATGGCCACCACCACGATTTTCCCCCTGCCGAACTCCTTATGTTCCAAAGCTTTTGCTACCGCCGCATCAGGAAGCGAAGCCCTAATGGCCTCCTCCATGATGGTCTCTGCATCTGTACGTAATGTCATGGTGTTTTCCCCCTCAAAATATTGCGAACTGGTTTCATTATAGCATATTCTTGCACCGGCCGCCGGCCCAATGGTACAATGAGGACAAAACAGCTGCAAAAGGAGCTTTTTCATGACCCTGTACAATGATTTCATGGCCTGGGTACCGGCCCTGGTGATCCTGGCCGTTACCATCCTGTTTTACATCGGCTTCCGGATCGTCAGCATCCGGGTGATCCGGTTCATCCTGGACAAACTGCCCTTTGCGGCAGATGAAAACATTTCTGCCGCGGTGTACCGGCCCGGGCGCATGGCCATTGCCGTCTTCGGGGGCTATACGGCCCTTGCCAATTCTCCCTGGGAGAGACTGGCCCAGACGGCCCTTGTATCCAATACGGTTTCTTCCCTGCTGGTGATTGCCTTTTACTGGATCCTGTACAATTTCAGTTCCACCACCAGCGTCCTGTTCGACCACTTTTTCAGCAAATCCGGCAAAAAGCTGGATCCGGCCATCAGCGGACTGTTTTCGTCCTTCTTCCATGCCCTGATCCTGTTTTTTGCTCTGGCCACCGTGCTGAGCACCTGGGGGGTCAACATCAGCGGATTCATTGCCGGGCTGTCCATCGGCGGCCTGGCAGTATCCCTGGCGGCCAAGGACTCCCTGGCCAACATTTTCGCCTGTCTGGTGATCCTCATGGATCAGCCCTTCCACGTGGGAGACTGGATCATCTGCAACAATGTGGAAGGCATCGTGGAATCCATTTCCTTCCGGAGCACCAATGTGCGGACCTTTACCCAGGCTCTGGTGTACATCCCCAATTCTCTCATTATCAGCACCCCCATCCAGAATTTCACCAACCGGCACATGCGCCGGCTGGAAATGACCCTGGGGGTCACCTATGACAGCACCCGAGAGCAGATGGAGGAACTGGTCCGGAAAATCAGGGAATTTCTCCAGGAAGACCCGGACATTGTGGACGAAGGGATTACCGTGGCCTTTTCGGAAATGGGAGCCAGCAGCCTGGACATCAGCATCGTCTGCTACTGCCGGCACACCAGCTACGATAAATTCATGAAGAGCAAAGAACGGATCAACCTGGAACTGATGAAGCTCCTGGAAGAAACCGGCACCAGCGCCGCGTTTCCCAGTACAAGCGTGTATATTGAAAAAGGACCGGCCGCCTGAGCGGCTGGTCCTTTTTGGTCGGCCTTACAGCCCTGCCTTCCTCACCAGTTCGATGATGTACTTCGTTGTCTTGTCGAAGTCTTCGTCTACGGGGATGGTGTAGTCGGCGTATTTCAGGTAGAGGGGCAGCCGTTCTTTGTACAGCTGGGTGAGCCGGTCTTCGGCGGAATTCAGCAGAGGACGGGTCACTTTGTCCACGCTGCCGGCAATAGCCGCCAGGTCCCGGTTCAAAAAGAAGATCTTCCCGTTCTGCTGGAGGTAAGCGATGTTCTCCGGCCGCTTCACCACCCCTCCCCCGCAGGAAATGATAATCCCGTCCAGAGCGGCCAGGGTCTTCACCGCCTCTGTTTCCGCTTGGCGGAACACGTCCTCCCCTTCCTGGAACAGGTCCTTGATGGTGCGTCCGGTCTGTTCCACCACCTTGTCGTCCGCATCCAGCACCGGCCGTCCCAGGGCCTTGCTGAGTTTCCGGCCGATGGTGGTCTTGCCGGCGCCGGGCATGCCGATGAGTACAATATTAGCCATGAAAAGTTGCCTCCAGTTGTTTCATGATGGCAGGGATCAGGGCCGGATCCAGGGTCTTTCCCTGCCAGATTTCTTCCGAAGCCACCGCCTGGGCCACCAGCATGTACAGGCCGTTGCAGGTTTTGGCTCCCGCCTTCCGGCCATCGGCCAGGAACCAGGTTTCTTTCGGGTTGTAGATAATGTCCACGGCAGCGGCGAACCGGCCGGTGAATTCCGCCGGTACCGGACTGGCCTCCACCTTGGGATACATGCCCACCGGGGTGGTATTGATGATCACCTGGCCTCCCTCACTGCCCTCCAGGGCTTCCTCATAGGTCTCCAGCCGGGTGTCCGGCCGCTGGGCCAGGAAATGAGCCAGGGCCTGACCAGCTTTCTCCCTGTCCCGGACCAGGATCCGGATGGAGGCCGCTTTCCGGTCCGCCAGTACCTGGAGGACCGCCTTGGCGGCCCCTCCGTTCCCCAGCACCGTCACATCCCGGCCTTCCAGCCCGATGCCGGCGGCCTGTAACATCCGGTCAAAGCCCAGGTAATCGGTATTGTACCCTTTCACCCCGTCCGGAGTAAAGGACAGGGTGTTCACCGCCCCGATTTTTTCCGCTTCCGGGGCAATGGCGGTCAGATAAGGGATTACCGTTTCTTTGTAGGGAATAGTCACATTGCTGCCCCGGAGCCCCTCCGGGTTCTCCCGGACAAAGCAGGGGACTTCTTCCGGTTCCTGTTCCAGCAGCCCATAGGTATCCCCGGTCCCCAGGGCCCGGAAAATAGCCTGATGGATCTGGGGAGACAGACTGTGCCCCAGCACCCGTCCCAAAAGTCCGAATTTCATCCTTTTACTGCTCCTTTCCGTGGTCTGCAGGATAGTTCCCCAAAATCTTGCATTCCGTGGTGTCTTCCGGCAGATCAGCCAGGGCCTGACGGACCGCCGGGTCCGTCAGGTGACCGGTAATGTCCATATGGAAATAATATTCCCAGGGCCTTCCCGGTATAGGCCGGGATTCGATGTTGGTCATGTTGATCTGGTACCGGGCAAAATGGGAGAGCACCCGGTACAACGACCCGGGCTGATGCTTCAGGCTCACGATCAGGGTGATCTTGTCCGCTTCCGGCACCAGCTCCCGCTCCCGGCTGATCACAATGAACCGGGTGTAGTTGCTCTGGTTGGTGTTGATGCCCCGGGCCAGGATGGCAAGGCCGTACTGTTCCGCCGCCTGGGCCCCGGCCACCGCCGCCATGTACCCGGTCTTTTTTTCTGCCACCAGTTCCGCCGCCTTGGCGGTGTTGAAATAGTTGAACTGGCGCATGGCCGGATGCTCCTTGAAAAAGGTCCGGCACTGGGAAAATCCCTGGGGATGGGAATACACTTCCCGGATGTCTTCCAGTTTCGCTCCCGGCCAGGCCAGAAGGCAGTGCTCCACCTTCACGATCTTTTCCCCTACAATAAAGGCGCCGTACCGGCGGACCAGGTCGTACACCTCGGTGATCCCTCCGGTGGAAGAATTTTCAATGGGCAGGACCCCATAGCGGATCTCCCCCTTCATCACGGCGTTGATTACATCTTCAAACAGCATATAGTTCCGTGCTTCCACCGGCCGTCCGGCGAAATACTGCCGGAGGGCCAGGTGGCTGTAGGCCCCAGGGACGCCCTGATAGCCCACAGGAATGGTTTGTTCTCCCATGCTCTACCTCCGCTGTGCCACAAGCTGCAGATCCAGCAGGGTCCAGGCGGTCACCGCCTCGATCACCGGCACCGCCCGGGGCAGGATGCAGGGATCGTGGCGCCCGGTAACTTCCAGGGTGGTGTCTTCCCCGGTAACCACATTCACCGTATGCTGGGTCTTTCCGATGGAAGGGGTGGGTTTGATCACCACCGTAAACAAAAGGGGCATGCCGTTGGTGATGCCTCCGGTGACTCCCCCGTTGTGGTTGGTGGTGCACACCACTTTCCCGTCCCGGTATGCCATGGGATCATTGGCCTCACTGCCCCGCATGGTCCCCAGGGCGAATCCATCCCCAAAGGCAATGCCCTTCACCGCCGGTACGGAAAAGAGGGCATGGCTCAGCCGGCTTTCCACGGAATCGAAATAGGGTTCTCCCAGGCCGACAGGCAGGCCCACTGCCATGCATTCAATGGTGCCCCCTACGGAATCCCTGTCCTTCTGGGCAGCAGTGACCTGGGCGGCCATGGGCTCCCGTACCGCCGGATCCAGCACTGGCAGGATCTCTCCGGAAAGGGCCCGGAAGGTTTCCGGATCTTCTCCCAGAGGATTGAACCTTCTGTCCCGGATCCCGGCCAGAGACGCCACATGGGCCCCGATAAATATGCCCTCTTTGGCCAGCAGCTGCTTGGCCACTGCCCCGGCAAACACCAGAGGCGCCGTCAGCCGTCCGGAAAAGCTGCCCCCGCCCCGGTAGTCGTTGCAACCGTGGAATTTCACATATCCTGCATAATCCCCATGGCCCGGCCGCATGATTTCCTTCATTTTGCTGTAATCTTTGGAATGGGTGTTGCTGTTGGGAATCCGGGCGCACAGGGCCATGCCGGTGGTCTTCCCGTTGAAGAACCCGCTTTCAATGATAAAGCTGTCACTTTCCTTCCGGGGGGTGGCCAGTTTGCTGGTTCCCGGTGCCCGGCGTTTCATTTCCTTTTCAATGGCTTCCAGATCCAGTTCGATCCCGGCCGGCAGCCCGTCCATCACCACGCCGATGGAGGGTCCGTGGGATTCCCCGAAAATGGTCAGCCGGATCTGTTCACCCATTACACTGCTCATACTGTCCTCCTGCTGCTGCAAAGTCCTGCCAGAATTCCGGATAGGATTTGGCCACACATTCCGTCCCCACCAGAGTGAGAGGTTCCCGGCACAGGATGCTGGCCACCGCCAGGCTCATGGCGATCCGGTGGTCGTTCCAGCAGTCCACGGTGCCTCCCGTAAGTTCCACCACCCCGTCGATGGAAAGGCCGTCCGGCCGTTCCGTAATTTTTGCGCCCAGTTTGTTCAGTTCCGTGGCCATTGCCTTCAGCCGGTCACATTCCTTCAGCCGCAGCCGTTCCGCATGGATGATCTCCGTATGGCCTTCGCTGAGAGCGGCGGCCACGGTCAGCACCGGGATGATGTCCGGGCAGTCGGCGGCATCGATGGTGGTCCCCACCGGGTCCGCCGGCCGGCTGATCAGTTTGTCTCCTTCAAAGACCACCTGGCCGCCCATTTTCTGGAGAATGGGGATGATGGCCTTGTCTCCCTGGAGAGACTCCGGATCCATCCCCAATAGGGTCATGGTCCGGCCCAGCATCCCGGCCGTAAGCCAGAAGGCGGCCTGGGAATAATCCCCTTCCACTGCCCCTTCCCGGGGCCGGTACTGCTGGTTCCCGGGGATCCGGTACTGCCGGTAGTCCTGGTGTTCAATGCTGATGCCGTACTGCTTCAGGGCGGAAAGGGTCAGGGCAATGTAGCTCTGGCTTTCCAGCTTCCCGGTGATTTCCAGGGTGGAATCCCCCGGCAGGAGCGGCAGAGCAAAAAGCAGGCCGCTGATGAACTGGCTGCTCACATCTCCGGGCAGGGAAAAATGGCCGGGACGGAGCGGCCCCTGGACCGTCAGAGGAAAATTGTCCTCAGCGCTTCCCTTTTGGAACACCAGCCCCTGCTGGCGGAAAATGGCTTCGTAGGGTTCCAGGGGACGGCTGCCCAGCTTCCCGGCCCCCACAAAGGTAAAAGGTTCCTGGCACAGGGCAGCCAGCGGGATCAGGAACCGGAGGGTAGACCCGGATTCCCCGCAGTCCAGCACCGTCCCTGTCTGATGGGGCCGGCAGCCTTCCACGGTAAAGTGGGCCCGTCCTCCTGTTTCTTCCTGGGAAGTGATTTTTGCCCCCAGCTGCCGGAGACAGGCACAGGTGGCCAGGATATCCTGGCTGAGGCTGACCCCTTCCACCTGGCTGGTGCCTCCTGCCAGGGCCGCACAGATCAGGGCCCGGTGCCCCATGCTTTTGGAAGAAGGCACCCGGAGCGTCCCTGAAAGAGAACCAGGTTCGATACGCAGTGTGGTCATGGTCTCATCCTTTCACATAGGGTCTCAGATCGGCAAAGTCCACCTTTTTCAGCAGGCTCTTTCCGATTTCCGGAACGATCACCAGAGTCATCTGGTTCCCCCGTTTTTTCTTGTCCATGGTGATCCCTTCCAGGATATGCTGATCGCTGATGGGATCTTCCGTGGGAATGTTGTATTTTTCCAGGAGATGACGGATCCGGTCTGCGGTACCGGGCTGGGTGATCCCCATTTTTTCCGTGTTCCGGGTGAGCCGGACCATGCCGATGGCCACCCCTTCCCCATGGGTGTATTTTTCATAATGATAATACCGCTCCACCGCATGGCCGATGGTATGGCCGAAGTTCAGCACCATCCGGGCGCCCACGTCCCGCACGTCCTCTTCCACCACCTTCACCTTGATCCGGCAGCAGGCGGCGCTGATTTCTTCCGCATGGGCCAGGATGTCCTCATCCCCGGAGAAATTTTCCAGGGCCGCAAACAGCTCCGGATCCCCGAAGGCGGCACATTTGATTACTTCTGCCAGGCCATCGTGGAGATACCGCCGGTCCAGGCTCCGGAGCAGTTCCGGATCCATCAGCACCCCTTTGGGCTGGTAAAAGGCCCCTACCAGGTTCTTTCCTTCCGGCAGGTCCACCGCCACCTTGCCTCCCACGCTGCTGTCGATCTGGGCCAGAAGGGTGGTGGGCACCTGGATGAAGTCCACCCCCCGGAGGAAGCTGGCGGCGGCAAAGCCCCCCAGGTCTCCCGGCACGCCGCCCCCCAGAGTGATTACCAAATCGCTGCGGGTCATGCCGAAATCCGCACAGGCCCGGACCATGTTCCCGTAGGTGTCCAGGTTCTTGTGGTCTTCTCCCGGTTCCATCACCACCCGGCGCACCTGGAACCCCTGGGCCAGGAGCTGCTGCTCCAGGTCCGCTCCATACAGGCTGTCCACCGTCCGGTCCGTGATCACCGCCGCCTTGTTTCCCCGGGCCAGTTCCCGGATCTTTTTCCCGAATCCGGTCCAGGAATGAGGTGCGATTTCGATGGTATAGGAGTCTTTCCCCAAATCAACGAAGATTTTTTCCATAAAACATGTCCCTTCTTTTCTTTTTGGCCTGATCCATCATCTGCTCCAGTTCTTCCCGGTCATCCTGCTGGAGGGCGCTTTTCCAGTGTTCCAGCTGCATTTCCAGCTTGTTGATCTCCCGGAGCACCGGTTCCTTGTTCAACAGGAACAGGTCGCTCCACAGCTTGGCGTTGATATCCGCCACCCGGGTGGCATCCCGGAAAGACCCGGCCACAAAGTACTTGGTGTTTTCCTGCATGGAATCGCTGTTGATCAGGGAAACCGCCATCACATGGGGCAGATCGCTGGTGTAGGCGATGATGCTGTCATGTTCCTCCACCGACAGTTCCACCACCCGGGCACAGCCCAGTTCATAGGCCATGTTCCGGAGCCATTCCCGGTGTTCCGGCCGGTTGTTGTCCCGGTGGATCAGGATGAAATTGGCTCCCTGGAAGATCTGGGAGGTGCTTTGGCTGTATCCCTTGCCTTCCCGGCCTGCCATGGGATGGGTGGGGACGAAATCCATCTCCGGTCCCAAAAGAGCATCCACCTGGTCCGGGATACTGCCTTTGATCCCCATCACATCGGTCAGGAGTACATTTTTTTTGAAATACCGGACATGGTCCTTCACAAAGGGTACAAAGGCGCCGGGGTACATGCAGCAGATGATCACATCCGCCTCCCGGAGGAGCTCCGGATCCTCATCGGCCAGTTCCGTTACATACCCTTCGTCCAGGGCCATCAGAGAAACGATGTGGTTCCGGTCCATGCCGATGATCCGCTTCACCTTCTGGCTTTTCAGGGCCTTGGCGTAGGAGCCTCCGATGAGCCCCAGCCCTACAATGGCAACAACAGTATCCTGCAGTTTCTTCATGATGTCTTTCCCGCTTCCGTCTTACAGATCCCGGCCCACCGCAGGAGCCAGTACCTTCAGGTCCTTCATCAGCTGGTCGAATTCCGGCAGGGACAGGCTCTGGGCCCCGTCACACCAGGCGTGCTGGGGATCGTTGTGGGTCTCGATGATCAGCCCGTCAGCCCCGGCGGCAATGGCAGCCTTGCTCATGGTGGGCACCATCCAGGCCTTCCCGGTGGCATGGCTGGGGTCCACGATCACCGGCAGATGGCTCAGCCGCTTCACCGCCTGGACGGCGGACAGGTCCAGGGTATTCCGGGTATAGATTTCAAAGGTCCGGATCCCCCGTTCGCAGAGGATCACATTTTCGTTCCCTTCGGACATAATGTATTCTGCACTCATGAGCCATTCCTCGATGGTGGCGGACAGACCCCGCTTCAGCAGAATGGGCTTATTGATTTTCCCCAGTTCCTTCAGCAGGGTGAAGTTCTGCATGTTCCGGGCCCCTACCTGGATCAGATCCACTTTTTCCACAAATTCATCGATTTTGTCCGCGGACATGATTTCCGTTACAATGGGCAGATGGTTGGCGGTGCCGGCCTGACGGATCATATCCAGGCCCTTGTCCCCCAGCCCCTGGAAGGAGTAGGGAGATGTACGGGGTTTGAAGGCCCCGCCCCGGAGCATGGCCGCCCCGCTCTTTTTCACGGCGGCGGCAATGGTATCCATCTGTTCCTGGCCTTCCACAGAGCAGGGACCGGCGATCACCGCCAGCTTTTTGCCCCCCACTTTCACGCCGCTTACATCGATGATGGAATCATCCGGGTGGAACATCCGGTTGGCCCGTTTGAAAGGTTCCTGTACCCGCATGGCCTTATCCACCCAGGGATTCACCATGAAATCTTCCGGATCCAGGATACTGGTATCCCCTACGATCCCCAGGACTTCCTGGTTTTCCCCGATGCTGTCATGGATGGTGAAGCCTCTTTGTTCCAGGCTCTTTTTCAGTTTTTCAGACGCTTCTTTGGGTGCACCCTTCTTCATTACAATAATCATGTTGTTTTCCTCCTGTCCTGCTTTCCTACTATCCTACTTTTTTTCTGACGGGGGCCTCTCCACAAAAAAAGCAGACTCGCAAGGAGTCTGCTTCAGGGTTTCACTTCACGGAAACCGCCGGAATGCCGGAGCCTCAGTCTCTCTTCACGATGGGCAAACTGTTCAGTTCATGGCAGCCAAAATAACCAAAGCCAAAATAATAGCTCTGGGTAAAGGTAAAGCCATATGCAGTTTCCCATTTCAGAGAAGAAAGAGTCATCTGTCAACCCGCCTTTAACCATTGGAATGAATCTATAATACTCCCGTTTACAAAATCCGTCAATAGAGAATTAATTGGAGCCAGATTGAAACGGGAATGTGTAATGGGTGTTACAAGAGCTGTTACCTCTCCAACGCCACATCCAGATCTTCCAGGGCATGGCCGGTGGCGTCGGAGAAACGGACCCGGAGATTGCCGAATCGGGGCAGGTTCTTTTCCGGGATGGTCACCACATGTTCTTCCGCCAGGGCTTCACTGCCGTCATCCTGGGTACCGGTGGGATCCTGGATGGCCACAGTCACATTCAGCAGCCGGCCGAACAGTTCCGCCTTGGTAATGGCCAGCTTCCCGTTCTGGCCGTTGGTGTTCATAGCCGCATAGAGCACCAGCTGGTTGGCATAGGAGGGGCCGGAATACCGGCGCCGGGCCTGGAGGACCTTTTCCTGCTGGGTGGTCAGCTTTTTCACGCTGGCCAGTTCCGGAGCGTCCGCTCCCCCCTTGGGAGGGATGAAGGCGGTGCACACCAGGCCCGGTACGGTCTTTTCACTGTCATGTTCCCAGTCCGTGTGGGCATCCGCCGCCTGGAACAGCACCCGGCCGTCCTTCACCACCCGTTCCGATACAAAAAGTTCTCCATCCGCCAGTTTGGGCCGTTCCGCAGCATAAGCCGGAGCCGCACAAAGGGCTGCCAAAAGGGCCACCGCCATGGTTTTTTTCCACATCATAGGTTTTCACTCCTTATGGGTGCCAGGCACCCGGATTTTTCTCTTCCCTATTATACACTGTTTTTGACCGAAGAGTCAGGGGGAATTCAGGGAGCAGGTGGGGAAATCCGTAGGGGCCGCACAACCGGCGGCCCGCCAGGTCCTTCCCTCTTCCCTCTTCACTGATTCTAATGTAACCCGATTGCATTCAGTTGGATTTTTATCTATAATAGGGACAGGTTGACAATCGATTATGAGGGAGGTTTTTTCAATGAGCGAATGTGATCACTGCGATCATTCCCACTGCTCCGGCTGCGAATCCAATCCGAAGCAGAATCCCCAGGATGCGGCCATTGCCGATTTCCTGGCCCATGTAAAACATAAAATCGTCGTCATGAGCGGCAAAGGCGGCGTGGGCAAAAGCACGGTTTCCGTAGATTTGGCCCTGATTCTCAGCCAGCGGGGCTACCATGTGGGCCTGATGGACGTGGATCTCCACGGCCCCAGCGTGGCCGGCATGCTGGGCTTCATGGACAAGCACGTCCAGGTGGAAGGAGAAAAGCTGATTCCCTTCCGGTACAGCGACCATCTGGAATTTTTGTCCGCCCAGGGCTTCCTGGCCCAGCAGGACGATGCCCTGATCTGGCGGGGTCCCCTGAAGGTGGGGGCCATCCGGCAGTTCATGAGCGACACCAAATGGGATCCTTTGGACTACCTGATCATCGACTGCCCTCCGGGCACCGGGGATGAACCCCTGACCGTGGTCCAGACCATCAAGGATGCGGAAGCCATCATCGTCACCACCCCCCAGAAAGTGGCCCTGGCCGATGTGCGGAAATCCCTTAGCTTCTGCCAGCTGGGCCATATCCCTGTCCGGGGCATCATCGAAAACATGAGCGGATTCGTCTGTCCCCACTGCGGACAGGAAGTGGACATTTTCAAAGCTGGCGGCGGCAAGGCCCTGGCGGAAGAAAAAGGCCTGCCCTTCCTGGGCCGGATCCCCATCGATCCCCAGGTGGTGGCCGCCGAAGACGAAGGCAATCCCCTGGAAAACATCAGTGAAGCCAGCCGAAAGGCGCTGGATGCCATTGTGGATAAAGTGGTGGAACAGGATAAGTAAGAAAAAGGGAGCTGTTGCATGTGCAACAGCTCCCTTTTTTCACTTCTTCACCATAAACAGCGGGATCTCATTCTTCCCTACCATATTATGCTCGTCCCGCGCCACTTTTTCTATGTATTTGATATCGCCCAGGTTCTCTTTTTCCTGTGCCAGGGCGTCGTTTTCCGCTTTCAGCTGCTGGACTTTGTTTTCTGTCCGTATCCTTTCCTGACGGAGCTGGTAGATCCAGTATCCCCGCTGGAGAGCTGTACCCAGCAGCGCCACCGGAGGCAGGACGACCAGCAGGATAAGCAGGGTACGTCCGATAACCGCCCAGTCCAAACGCTTTTTCTTTTTAAGGCCCATTTTCTTGCCTTTCCACCTCTGGAAGGAAATTCTCTCCTGCAGAGGATAAAAAAAGCAACCTGACACCGGGAGCATCAGGTTGCTGGATCTGCCAATTATTTGTTTACGGCATCCTTAAAAGCCTTCCCGGCTTTGAAAGCAGGAACGTTGGCTTCTGCAATTTCAATGGTTTCGCCAGTGCGAGGATTCTTGCCGCTGCGGGCATTCCGAACGCGAGCTTCAAAAGTACCAAAGCCGATCAGCTGTACTTTATCTTTGTTGGCAACAGCTTCTTTAACAGTATCGATGAAAGCGTTCACAGCCTTTTCAGCATCTTTTTTGGGCAGTGCGGTTTTGGACGCAACTTCAGCAATCAATTCACTTTTGTTCATGAGATAAATCCTCCTAAATAGGTATTGCGCCTGCATGGCTGGCGCCTGACTATGGTCATATTAGCACAATCATAGGAAAAATGCACGTGTTTTTTGGGAAAATCTTGAAAACAAGGGGCCAGAGCAGGGGCCGCAGCCCCGGTCGCGGGTCACGACTCGCGACCTGTGCCCCCATGTTGGTCAGCTGACCGCTGACCGTCCCCTACTGCTCTCTTTGCCTCCTGCCACCGGTGTTCCAGTTCTTCCAGAGTCAGGTCTTTCCATTCTTTTCCTTCCTGCTTCACCTGGGCTTCCAGCTGCTCAAAACGGCGCTGGAATTTGTTGTTGGCCCGGTTCAAAGTGGTTTCCGGTTCCAGGTCCAGTTTCCGGGCATAGACGGCCAGGGCAAAGAGCAGGTCCCCCAGTTCCTCTTCCGTCCGGTCCCTGTCCCGGCTCGCTGCAGCCTCCTGGAGCTCGTCTTTCTCTTCTTCCACCTTCTGCCATGCAGCCGGGGCATCGGGCCAGTCAAACCCGGTTTTGGCGGCTTTGGCGCTGAGTTTGTAGGCCCGCATCAGGGCTGGCAGCCCCTTGGCGATGCCATCCAGGGCATGGGTCCGTTCAGTCTTTTCCTGAGCCTTCAGGGTCTCCCAGTTGGCCATCACTTCCCCGGCCCCTGTGACCTTGGTATCGCCGAAAACATGGGGATGCCGGTGGACCAGCTTCTTCACCACATCATCGATTACATCCTGCATGGCAAAGAGCCCCTCTTCTTCCGCCAGCCGGGCGTGGAACACCACCTGGAGGAGCACATCCCCCATTTCTTCCCGCATGCCGGCTACATTGCCGTCGTCGATGGCTTCCAGCATCTCATAGACTTCTTCCACCAGTTCCCGGCGCATGGAAGTATGGGTCTGGACCCGGTCCCAGGGACAGCCTCCCGGCTCCCGGAGTACCCGGACCAGTTCCATGAGAGGCCGCAGATCCAGGACCCCCGGCTGGTGGATCCCTTTTTCGTGGAGTGTTTTCATCGTTTTTCCTCTTTCTTTCTTTTCAGTTCCCGGAGTTTCAGTTCTCCTGTGGCCAAAAGGCACAGGCCATAGACCAGTGCCCCCGCAAGGATCTCCAGGGCCAGCCGGACCACATTTCCCAGGGGAAGCCGGGCCAGGACGGGCCCCATGACCCACAGGGCGGCTCCCATCAGGGCGGCGGAAACGCCGATCCGGAGGCAGTTCTTTCCGGGCAGGGTGAGCCCGTCACTGTGGTGCATCCACAGCAGGTTCCCCAGACCGGCCACAGCCAGGTTGGCATCGGTGGCCCAGGCGGCCCCCTGGATGTTCCACACCGGATTGGCGGTGAGGGTCCACAGGAGCCCCACTTTTACAAAAAGACTCAGGAACATGTTCACCATGGGAACCCGGGTGTGGCCCAGGCCCTGGAGGATGGCAGTGGACACCTGGTGGAGCCCCAGGAACAGGATGGCCGGGGCCAGGGCCGTAATGACCCGCCCGGCATGGATAGTGCCGTAGAGCACCTGGGAAATGGGGTTCCCCAACAGGTACACCCCTACCGCCGCCGGCACATTCAGCAGCAGGAAGAACCGGAAGGCCCGGCGGGTCTTGCTCACCATCAGGGGCCGGTCCCCCAGTGCCTTGGCTTCCGCCACCGCAGGCACCACCGAAGCCGCCAGGGAGTTGGTGGGAATGGTGCCCATGTTTACCAGGGGCATGGCCATGCCGGACAGATAGCCCAGGGCCCGGGTGGAATCCGCCACCGTAAAGCCCGCCGCCAGCAGCCGGTCCGGCACCAGGATCATTTCGATGCCGCTGACCACCGGCACCATCAGATTGGCACAGGTCACCGGCAGGGCCAGGGACACCAGCTGCCAGGCGGTCCGGGTCAGGGAGGGTCTTTCTTCTGACAGGGCCGTCACCGGTTCCTGCTGCCACCGTTTCTGCTGCCGGTGGACGAAGTACAACAGAGCCCCCAGGCTCACCACCGCTCCCGGCACGGCCCCAAAAGCCGCTCCGGCAGCTCCCCAGGGAAGACCCCAGGGAAGCAGGGCCCAGGCCAGGAGCACCATGGTCACCACCCGGGTGAACTGTTCCAGGATCTGGGACACCGCAGTAGGAGTCATTTCCTGGAACCCCTGGAAGTAGCCCCGGAAGCAGGCCACAGGAATGGACATGCCGATGGCGGGCACCAGTGCCAGCATGGCGTACCGGGCCCGTCCGTCCTTGACGATGCCCCCGTCCATGAGCCAGGGGATCAGGGCCCAGGCCAGAGCGGCAAAAAACACTCCGGCCAGGGCCATGAGCCCGGCGGAAATCCCCAGGATCCGCCGGGCCCCCTGCCGGTCTCCGGCGGCTGCCCGGCGGGAAATCAGGATGGACATGGCTGCAGGGATCCCTGCAGAAGACAGGGCCACCAGCAGCAGATACAGGGGATAGGCGATCTGGTACAGGCCGATGCCTTCACCTCCCAGCAGCCGGGACAGCAGGATCCGGTTCACCGAACCCAGGATTTTCACCATAAGCCCTGCCGCCGTCAGGATCAGGGTCCCTTTCATAAACCGGTCCGCCATCACGGCCTCCTTTCTTCACTCTTCACTCTTCACTCTTCACTCTTCACTCTTCACTCTTCACTCTTCACTCAAAGGATTATAGCATACGGGGAAGATTCTTTTCCAGCCAGGAAAGGGGCTGTTCCTCCATGCCTTTGGTTTTCAGCACGAACTGGGGCTGGGGCCCCAGCTTCATGGTGGCCCGGGGCACATAGTCCCGGATCAGCTGTTGGATTACATCGGGATTGGCCTTGCTGTGGGGATCGAAGGTGATCCGGATTTCTCCCGGCCGCACCGCCACCCCGGTGATCCGCAGCTTCCGGCACAGATCCCGGAGTGCCGCCACCCGCCACAGGTTCTCCACCTGGGTGGGGGGAGTGCCGAACCGGTCGATGATCTCGTCCATGAGATCATTCCGGTCTTCGAACTTCATGTCTCCCAGACGGTGGTACAGTTCCAGTTTGTACCGGGGATTGTCGATGTAGTCGTCGGGGATGTAGGCATCCAGCTTCATTTCAATCACCGGATCCGGAGCAATGGGTTCGTCCGGGTTCCCCCCGTTCTGGAGGGTGTTGATGGTCTTTTCCAGCAGCCGGCAGTACAGGTCGAAACCCACTCCGGCAATCTGGCCGTGCTGTTCCGCCCCCAGCAGGTTCCCGGCGCCCCGGATTTCCAGATCCCGCATGGCGATTTTGAACCCGGCCCCCAGTTCCGTAAAGTCCCGGATGGCCTGGAGCCGTTTCTGGGCCACTTCACTGAGTACCCGGTCCTTTTTGTACAGGAAATAGGCGTAGGCCAGCCGGGAGGACCGTCCCACCCGCCCCCGCATCTGGTACAGCTGGGAGAGGCCGAAGTTTTCCGCACCGTCGATGATGATGGTATTGGCCAGAGGCACGTCCAGGCCGTTTTCGATAATGGTGGTGCACAGGAGCACATCGAAATCCCCGTGGTAGAAGCCCAGCATCACGTCTTCCAGTTCGTCCTCGCTCATCCGTCCGTGGGCCATACCGATGGTGATCCCAGGGACCAGTTCCCGGAGATGGGCGGCGATCCGGCTGAGCCCTTCGATCCGGTTGTGGACGTAATAGATCCGTCCGCCCCGGCGGATTTCCCGTTCCAGGGCTTCCCGGACCATCCCGTCATCGTATTCCGCCACATAGGTTTCCACCGGCAGACGGTCTTCGGGAGGAGATTCGATGATACTCATGTCCCGTCCCTTTACCAGGGCCAGGTGGAGGGTCCGGGGAATGGGGGTGGCGGACAGGGTCAGTACGTCTATGCCGGCACTGCGCTGTTTGATTTTTTCTTTCTGGGCCACCCCGAACCGCTGTTCCTCGTCGATGATCAAAAGCCCCAGGTCGTGGAATTCCACATCCGGGTTCAGGATCCGGTGGGTTCCGATGAGCACATCGATTTTGCCTTCCGCCACCTTTTCCATGATCTCTTTCTGCTGTTTGGGGGTCCGGAACCGACTGAGCATTTCCACCCGGACTCCGAAGGACCCCATCCGCTGGGAGAAGGTCAGGAGATGCTGTTGGGCCAGCACTGTGGTGGGGGCCAGCACCGCCACCTGTTTCCCGTCCATGACCGCCTTGAAGGCGGCCCGGATGGCTACTTCCGTCTTCCCATAGCCCACGTCCCCGCACAGGAGCCGTTCCATGGGTACGGGCTTTTCCATGTCCGCCTTGATTTCGGCGATGGCTTTCAGCTGGTCGGGGGTTTCCTCAAAGGGGAAACTGTCCTCGAATTCCTTCTGCCAGTGGGTATCCGGAGCAAAGGCATGGCCCGGGGTGATTTTCCGCTGGGCATAGAGCCGGAGCAGTTCCGTGGCCAGGATGGTAATGGCCTTCTGGGCCTTCCGGGTGGTCTTCTGCCAGTCTTTCCGGCCCATGTTGGACAGTTTGGGAGGGGTGCCCTCGTTGCCCACGTATTTGTGGAGGAGCCCCACCTGTTCCACCGGCACGTGGAGCTTGTCCCCCTTGGCATACTGGAGCTGGAGATAGTCCCGGTGGACCCCGTTCACTTCAATGGTTTCCACCCCCATGTACCGGCCGATGCCCTGTACATCGTGGACCACGTAATCCCCCACCTTGATGTCGGAGAAATAGTTGAGAGCCGGTCCCTTTCCCTTGGATTTCACCAGACGGCGTTTTTTCTGCATGCCGAAAATGTCGCTTTCGGTAAGCAGCAGCCATTTTTCATCCCAGAAATAGAACCCGTTGGTAAGGCTTCCCTGGAAGACCACTCCTCCCTGGTCCGGCACTTCCTGGAGCTGGCCGGCAAAGGCCATGGGAAGGCCCGCCCCTTTCAGGCTTTCCGCCAGGCCTGCCGCCTTGTCCCGGGTCCCCATCATGATCAGGGGATGGACTCCCTGGTCCAGCCAGCCCTTCAGGTCTTTCTGGAGCAGGTCGGTGTTCTTGTTGTAGGGGGCCATGGCCCGGACCTGGACATGGAGTTTGGGGGCTTCCGGAAAATAGGGATGGCCCAGATCACTGACCGTCACCAGGTGGCATTCCCCGGCCTGGAGGAGCATGGTCTCCGCCTCCAGCAGCTGGTCGGCAAATTCCCGGTTGTCCCCGAAGCTTTTCCGGCATTCTTCAAAAAAGGCTGCCGGTTCATCCAGCACCGCCAGCTGGTCCGGGGACAGGTACTGGAACAGGGAGGCGCCGACTTCCTGGCTCTGGACCGCCAGGGGCATGATTCCCACCTGTTTGATGGCGCCGATGCTCCGCTGGGTGTCCAGGTTGAAATGCTTCATGGCATCGATGGTGTTGTCGAACCATTCGATCCGCACCGGATCCTTGCCGTTGATGGGAAACACGTCCAGGATGTCCCCCCGGACGGCCACCTGGCCCAGGGTATCCACCTGTTCCGTCCGTTCATAGCCGGCTTTCACCAGCTTTTCCACCACCAGGTCCTGGCCGATTTCCTGGCCCACTGCCAGTTTCAGGTTTTCCCGGACCAGGGATTCCGGGGCCGGCAGTTTCTGGATGGCGGCTTCGGCGGTGGCAAAGATGATCCCCGGTTCTTTCCGGACGATCATTTCCAGGGCCGCTGCCCGCTCCGCCATGATCTGTTCGTTCCGGGTATCCACCTGGCCGTGGATCAGGCTGGCCGGATACAGTTCCCGCATGGCCAGATCCGGATAGAAATAGGCCAGTTCCCGGCGCTGGGCCCGGATGCTTTCCCGGTTCACCGTCAGGATCACCAGAGGCCGGGCCGGCTGGAGGGTTTCCTCCAGGGCGCACAAAAACCCGGCTTTCACAGATCCTGTGAGGCCGGTAAGCTGGATGGGGCCGGCTTTCTTCTTCCAGAGCCCGGCTGCATCCTGGACATTTTTTTCCTGCTGCAGCAATTTCGTCAGTTGATTTGTCATAGAATTCTCTCTTTATGGAAATAGGGAAAGGGGGATTCTGCCCATAAAAAATATGTGCAGAATCCCCGTCAATGCTTGAAGGGCTGTTGCTTATGCAACAGCCCCCTTCCATTACAGTTTAATGCTGATGTTGTTCCGGTCGAAGGTATGTACACCGTCGATGAAACGGACAGTCCCGGTGGCATACCGCATGGAGATGGTATGGGTACGGGCACCGTTGCCGAAGTAGTTGACCCCACGGAGCATGTCGCAGTTGGTGATGGCCGTTGCAGTGAACATGCAGTCATCCCCTTTGACCAGGTCGTCGATGGTCAGGATCTTCTTGGTGTCTTCGATGCCCATCTTCCGGCACCGTTCCACCTGGTCTTCGTTTTCCGGAACCAGACGGGCCTGCATGTCGCCGCCCAGGCATTTCAGCCCGCAGGCAGCCAGTACCCCTTCCGGAGCACCGCCCCGGCCGATGTACATGTGGACACCGGTGCCTTCGATCCCGGCATCGATGATGGGATCCACATCCCCGTCGCTGATGAGACGGATCCGGGCCCCTACAGCACGGACTTCTTCAATGATCTTCCGGTGACGGGGACGGTCCAGGGCCACTACGGTCAGGTCGTTCACGTTCCGATTCAGAGCCTTGGCCACCCGTTCCAGGTTGACGCTCACCGGATCGTCGATGTTGATGCAGCCTTTGGCCCGGGGACCTACGGCAATTTTATCCATATACATGTCAGGCGCATGGAGCAGACAGCCTTTGGGAGCAATGGCAATCACGGCAATGGCACCGTTCTGGCCTTTGGCCACCAGGTTGGTCCCTTCCACCGGGTCTACGGCAATATCCACTTCCGGACCGCCGGCCCCTACTTCTTCACCGATATACAGCATCGGGGCTTCATCCATTTCCCCTTCGCCAATGACCACCGTGCCGTTGATGTGGACGGTATCAAACATTTTCCGCATGGCATCTACAGCCAGCTGATCGATGCCATTCTTGTCGCCCCGGCCAACGCCACGGGCACTGGCAATCGCTGCGGCTTCCGTTACACGGACAAATTCCATGGATAATTCTCTGTTCATTCCATACGCCTCCCAATTTTGTTCGGCAATTTTCATTGCCTTATCATTGTAACCGCTATTCCTGCAGAAATCAATGGTTATGATACTTCAACGCTGCTGCGATGAAGGCCTTGAACAAAGGATGGGGATTGGTGGGACGGGATTTCAGTTCCGGATGGAACTGGGCCCCCAGGTACCAGGGATGTACATCCGTAGGCAGTTCCACCATTTCCACCAGTTTCCCGTTGGGCAGGGTGCCACCCAGTACCAGACCATGGCTGAACAGTTCATCCCGCAGTTCGTTGTTCACTTCGTAGCGGTGACGGTGCCGTTCGCTGATCATATCGGTGCCGTAGGCCTTTTCTGCCAGGGTGCCGGGATACAGCTTGCAGGGATAAGCCCCCAGCCGCATGGTGCCGCCTTTGATTTCCACACTCATCTGTTCCGGCATCAGGTAGATCACCGGGTACGGAGTGTTTTCGTCGAATTCCGTGGAGTTGGCTTTGGCCATGCCGCACACGTCCCGGGCATATTCGATGACCAGGCACTGCATCCCCAGGCAGATCCCGAAGAAGGGGATTTTGTTTTCCCGGGCATATTTGGCTGCCAGGATCATCCCTTCGATGCCCCGGTCGCCGAAGCCCCCGGGCACCAGGATCCCGTCCACGCCTTTGAAGATCTGGGCAAAGTCCGCTTTGGGATCTTCCAGGTCCACAGCGTTGATGTATTCGATGTCCACATCCGCGTCATGGAAATAGCTGGCATGTTTCAGGGCTTCCACGATGCTGATGTAGGCATCGGGCAGTTCCACATATTTGCCCACCACGGCAATGGTGGATTTCTTGGAATGGGGAGCCAGGATCTTCTTCACCATGGCGTGCCAGGCGTCCATGTCCTTGGGCCGGTCTTCCATGTCCAGTTTCCGCAGGACCACTTTGTCCATGCCCTGGTCTTCCAGCAGCATGGGAACTTCGTAGATGCTGGGAGCGGTGATGGACTGGAACACGGCGTCCACATCCACATCGCAGAACAGGGAAATCTTTTCCCGCATTTCCTTGCTGATTTCCTTTTCGCTCCGGCACACCAGGATATCCGGGGTGATGCCGATGCTCCGGAGTTCCTTGACGCTGTGCTGGGTGGGTTTGGTCTTCAGTTCGCCGGCGCCGCTGATGTAGGGCACCAGGGTCACATGGATGTAGAGCACATCGTTCTTGGGTACATCCTTCTTGACCTGGCGGATGGCTTCCATAAAGGGTTCGGATTCAATATCCCCTACGGTGCCGCCGATTTCAGTGATCACGAAATCCGCATTTTCTTCCCGGCCAACCCGGTAGACCCGTTCCTTGATTTCGTTGGTGATGTGAGGAATGACCTGTACCGTGCGGCCCAGATAATCGCCCCGGCGTTCCTTGTTGATCACGGACTGGTAGATCCGGCCTGCGGTCACATTGGAGTTCCGGGTCAGGTTGATGTCAATGAACCGTTCATAATGGCCCAGATCCAGGTCCGTTTCCGCCCCGTCGTCAGTGACGAACACTTCCCCGTGCTGGTAGGGGCTCATGGTACCCGGGTCGATGTTGATGTAGGGATCGAATTTCTGGATGGTGACTTTGTAGCCTCTGCTCTTGAGCAGACGTC
Organism: Acidaminococcus sp. HCP3S3_G9_1; assembly: GCF_052122455.1. Classification (NCBI taxonomy): domain Bacteria; kingdom Bacillati; phylum Bacillota; class Negativicutes; order Acidaminococcales; family Acidaminococcaceae; genus Acidaminococcus; species Acidaminococcus sp. HCP3S3_G9_1. The sequence continues at coordinate 72,684 of NZ_JBQKCH010000002.1, forward strand.
CCAGAGAAGCCGCCGTAATCCCTTTCCCTAAAGAAGACACCACGCCGCCCGTTACAAAAATATACTTGGTCATTTTCTTCCTCCCTTTTTCTGGCTTTCGCCCAACTTTACATATGGTCCGGTGCACTGACACCCAGGATCTTCAAACCGTGGCGCAGGGTATTGCCCACAGCTGTAATCAATGCCAGACGGGCCTGCTGGAGTGCAGGATCCACGCCCAGGACACGGCACTGGTTGTAGAACGAATGGAACAGCCCGGCCAGATCGTACACATAGTGGGCGATCTTGTGGGGTGCCCGTTCGGCTGCCGCCGTATCGATCAGTTCCTCATAGTCATTGAGTTTCTTGATCAGGTCGATTTCAATGGGTTCCTTCAATACGGAAAGGTCACAGTCTTTTTTGAGGGTGATCTTTTCTTCTTCCATCTGCCGCAGGATACTGCAGATCCGGGCATGGGCGTACTGCACATAGTACACCGGGTTGTCGTTGGAATGTTCGGTGGCCAGGGTCAGGTCGAAGTCCAGCTGACTGTCCATGCTCCGCATGATGAAGAAGAACCGGGCCGCATCGGTGCCCACTTCCTCGATCAGTTCATTGAGGGTAACGCTTTTGCCGGTACGCTTGCTCATCTTCACCAGTTCCCCGTTCCGGTACAGGGCCACCATCTGGAGGATCAGCACTTCCAGCCGGCTGGGATCATAGCCCAGGGCTTCCATGGCCGCCTTCACCCGGGGAATGTACCCGTGATGGTCGGCGCCCCACAGGTTGATCACCCGGTCGAAGCCCCGCTGGAACTTGTTCTGGTGATAGGCGATATCCGCGGCAAAATAAGTGGAAACCCCGTTGTCCCGGATCACCACCCGATCTTTATCGTCTCCGAAGGCAGTGGATTTGAACCACTTGGCTCCGTCTTTTTCGTACACATAGCCTTTTTCCTGGAGTTCATCCACCACCTGATGGATCTTGTCTGCATCGTGGAGGCTCTGTTCGCTGAACCACACGTCGAATTCACAGTGGAAGGCTTCCAGGTCTTCCTTCAGAGCCGCCAGTTTTTCTTCCTTGGCAATGCTCTGGAACTGTTCCAGCCGTTCTGCTTCCGGCATATGGATGAATTTGTCCCCGTATTTGGCCTTGATCCGCCGGGCGGTTACCTTGATGTCTTCCCCATGGTATCCGTTTTCCGGGAATTCGCAGGGGATATCGAACAGCTCCAGGTACCGGGCGTTCACGGAAAGAGCCAGGTTGTGCATCTGGTTCCCTGCATCATTGATGTAGTATTCCCGGGTCACATCGTAGCCGGCGGCCTTCATCAGATTGGCCAGGGCGCTGCCTACAGCCGCTCCCCTTCCGTGGCCCACATGGAGAGGACCGGTGGGATTGGCGCTGACGTATTCGATCTGGATCTTTTCCCCGTTCTTGGCCGGCAGGTTTCCGTAGTTCTCGCCCTTGTCCAGGATGGCCCGGAGGGATTCACCCAGCCAGTCTTCCTTCAGGTAGAAGTTCAAAAATCCGGGACCGGCCACTTCCACCTTTTCCACACTGGGGCAGTCCAGGAATTCCTGCACCGCAGCAGCGATCACCCGGGGTGCACAGTGGAAATTACGGGCAGCCTGCAGGGCAAAGTTGGTGGCAAAATCACCAAAGGCCTTCTGGGGCGGTACCGTAAGGACCACCGGGGCCATCTCCCCTTGGGACAGCTTCCCTGCCTCAATGGCCTTCCGGACGGCGGCGGCCACGGCCTCCGCCAGTACTTTCTTCATGTCCACGCTTTTCTTCCTCCTCAATCTCGATCTGCAAACGAATGCTTCCATTGGGCTGGCTGTCCATTTCCAGGTCGTAGAAGACCCGGACCTGCCACCCATGGTTCCGCTTTTCAATGGCCAGTTCCCTGGTGAAGACCGTCATGGGAACAGTAAAATACGGGGTCCTGTACTGAAACGAACTGTTCCGGCCCCGTTCATACTGCTGCCGATGTTCATAACGGCCATGCCGGATTACCGTCAGGGTATCCTCCGTCCATTTCAGGGTGGTGCGGGTTCCCTCCATGCCGGTGACTTCGGATTCCTCGTACCGGACATAGGTGGTGCCGTCTTTTTCCGCCAGCTGCCCGAAGGCCACCAGGGTGGCAGGGTCTGCTGCGCCGGCTCCCACGGTTTCACTGTGGATGGTAATCTTTACAGGTATCATGGCTTTCTCCACAAAAGTAGAGGGTTGCCCCTGTGCAAGCCAGCACCATCAGCGCGGCGAAGGAGCAAGCCCTCATTCGGATTCGTTATGTAGTCTCTGTCAGCAAAAAATATAAATTGTCTTGCCTTATTCTTGTTTATTTTATATTAAAGCGGCCCAAAAGGCAAGGATTTTATTCCAGGTGATACATCCGGTCCGCTTCGTCATATTCGTCCAGGATCTCCTGGGGCGGCATTTTGTCCATAAGGCTCACCAGCACAATGGCGGCCAGGGACAGGAGGAACCCGGGGATGATTTCATAGATCCCGGTCCAGGAAAAGAAGTTCTTCCACACCAACACCGTGACGCCCCCGGCCACAATCCCGGCAAAAGCCCCGTTCATGGTCATCCGCCGCCAGTACAGAGACATGAGGATCATAGGCCCGAAGGCGGCGCCGAACCCGGCCCAGGCGTAGGACACGATGTTCAGGATCATGCTGTTGGGATCCAGGGCCAGGTACATGGACAGAAGGGACACCACCACCACCATAATGCGGCTGAGCCGGACCATGGTGGCCGGAGAGGCATCCGGGTTGATGAGAGGTTCATAGAAGTCCCGGGTCACGGAGGAGGCGGTGACCAGCAGCTGGCTGCTGGAAGTGCTCATAATGGCCCCCAGGATGCCGGCGGTGATCACCCCGGCGATGAAGGGGTCGAAAAAGTCGTCGCTCATGCGGATGAAGACGGTTTCCGCTTCCGTCCCTTTCAGGATGTCTCCCAGGTACACCCGGCCGGTGAGCCCCACCAGCACTGCCATGGCCAGGGAGATCACCACCCACACCATGGCGATGCGGGTGGCCTGGGGAATGCTCTTGGAGGTCTTGATGGCCATGAACTTCACCAGGATGTGGGGCTGGCCGAAATACCCCAGGCCCCAGGCCAAAAGGGACAGAATGGCCACCAGGTCCAGATGGCTGCCGTCAGCCCCGGCGATCAGGCTGAAATAGTTGGGGCTGATGGTGTGGAGCCGGGCCATGGTGGGTTCCACCCCGCCCATATAGTACATGGCAGTCACCGGCACCAGCAGGATGGAGAAGAACATCAGGAAACCCTGGAACAGGTCCGTCCAGCACACGGCAGAAAAGCCCCCCACCAGGGTGTAGAACACCACGATGCCTCCGGTGATGAACAGGGAGGTGTGGTAGTCCAGCCCGAAGGCGGAGTTGAACAGCTTGCCCCCGGCCACAAAGCTGGAGGAAGTGTAGATCAGGAAGAAGATGAAAATGAAAATAGAGGAAGCCACCCGGAGCTTCTTCTGCCGGTCCTGGAACCGGTTGTCAAAGTACTCCGGCAGGGTGATGGAATTGTGGAGCACCTGGGTGAACACCCGGAGCCGTTTGGCCACAATGGCCCAGTTGGCCCATGTCCCCAGGATCAGTCCCAGGGCGATCCAGAAGGCACTGATGCCTGCCAGATAGGCATAGCCCGGCAGTCCCATGAGCATCCATCCGCTCATATCCGAGGCCTCTGCACTCATGCTGGTGACCCAGGGTCCCAGTCCCCGTCCTCCCAGTACATAGCCTTCCATGTTTTCGTCTTTTTTGTAGGTGCCCACACCGATTCCGATCAGTACCCCGAAATACAGAACCAGAGCAGCCAGCGTTCCCCATTCCATATGCATGGCTCCACTCCCTTTCACAAGTTTTTCTGCAGTGAATTGTGTCAAATATATTTATTATACCGGAAAAAGGGGAATGGAAGCAAGGGGCTGCTGACAAAAAGGGAGTGTTGCACAGCACGTGCAACACCCTCTTTTTTCTCACTGTATATACTTTTTGTCCCGTTTCAATGAATCCGTCAGGTCCTGGCCTCCCAGCACCGTAACCGGTTTTCCCTTGACGGTGAATTTCACACTCTGGATTTCCGGAAACTCGGTAAGGGTATCCACCACGGCGTAAAGCATCAGCAGGGTGTCATGGTCCCCCCGCCGGGTCTGGAACTGCCGGCTGAAGTCCACGGTGGCGGTTTTGCCCTTCACCGTCACCTTGTTCACCTTGGTCCCTTTGGGGAAGGTGGTGTCTCCCTGGGGTGCCTTTTCCACCAGTTCCTTCAGTACCAGCAGGGGCAGCTTGTCCCGGCTTCCGGACAGCTGGACCGTCTGGGCCTTCAGTTTGCCCCCTTTGCCCGCCCGGTACAGGGTCTGAGATGCCGCCTGGGGTGCCGTTTTGCCGGCCTGCTGGCCCGCAGCCGCCGTTTCCTTCTGGTTGTCCGGATGGACGGTGGTACTGGAGCTGCTGCAGCCTCCCAAAAAGGCCATGGCCCCCAGCAGCAGGAACACCGCCGTCCAGCGGGTCAGTCTTTTTTCCATGGGATCAGCCTCCTTGATGCTGGTTGTAGAAGTCTTCGATACCGTCGGCAATGGCGTTGGCCACCTTGTTCTGGAACCAGTCGGAAATCAGGAGCTTTTCCTCCCGCCGGTTGGTCAGGAACAGGCATTCCACCAGAGCCCCGGGCATGGTGCTCCGTTTGTTCACGTAGAAGTTGGCGTACCGCACTCCCAGATCATCCACGTCGGCGGTTTTCATCAGCTGATCCTGGATGCACTGGGCCACCTGGATATCGTACTTGGTCTTGGGATGGTAGTAGGTGGAAAATCCCCCTACACTGGTGTTTTCACTGGCGTTGATGTGGATGCTGATGAACATGTCAGAATGGCTGTTTTCCGCCACATCCACCCGGGCCTGGAGTTCTTCCGCATCGGTGGCGTCCGGCCCGTACACATCCACGTCGGTGGTCCGGGTCATGTAGACAATAGCCCCTTTCTTTTCCAGCAGGGCCTTCACCTTTTTGGTGATGGGCAGGGTAATGTCCTTTTCATAGGTGCCGGTGACCAGCCCGTGGGTCCCGGGATCCGTGCCCCCATGGCCGGCGTCCAGGGTGATCCGTTTCCCCTTGATGCCCCCTACCACAGAGTAGGTGTCCCCGAAACTGGGTTTGGGACGGGTGGGCTGCCAGGGCGAGCTGGAAGGCCGCTTGGTCCGTTTGGGGGTGAAGGTCTTTTGAGGCGGTGCCGCAATCACATCCACCACTACCCGGGTGGGCCGTTTGGCCACTTTGTCCGCCTTCAGGCTGAACACGTTGAACATCCCCTTCTGGAGGGGCTTCTTCATCATCACATGGACCACTGTGGCATTGACTTTCCGCTCCAGGTACACCTTGGAAACGTACGTGGCCTTCTTGGGGGTAGTGACACGGGGAATGGATGATTTCAGGTTGCCGTACACGGTGACCCGCAGTTCATTGTCCAGCATTTCCGTCTTATATTTCGTTGCCTGGTTGGTATCCAGGACAATCCGCAGCCGTCCGTTGGGATTGACCCCGTACACCACATCCTGGATTTTGGATGCTGCCTGTGCATTTCCCGTTCCCAAGCATGCCACCAGACAGAAAAATAATAACAGCAGTTTTTTGAACACGTTGGAACCTCCTCTTGGGACGCAGACGGTTTCCCCTGCCTCCCAGACTACCCGGCCATTGTAACACTTTCCCAGGGTTCATGCAAATCAGGCCGGCGTGCCGTCCGCTGTGGGCGGGCCGGCCATTTTTCATCCCTTTCTGACTTTTTCCAGAGCTGCCGGCAGCTGGAGCACCAGGTCTCCGGCCGCCAGGCCGATTTTCCCGTGACCGGCCGCCAGATCCCCGGCCAGCCCCTGGAGATAGACCCCGCAGCAGGCCGCCTGGCCCAGATCCAGCCCCTGGCCCAGGAGGGCGGCGATGGTGCCGGTAAGCACATCCCCGCAGCCTCCTGTAGCCATCCCTTCATTGCCAGTGGTGTTGAGGAACACCTGGCCGTTGGGCAGGGCCACCACTGTGGGAGTGGATTTCAGCACCACCACAGCGTCCCATCTGGCCGCCCCTTCCCGGGCCGCCTGGACAGGATCCTGGAGGATCTCTCCCGCTGTTTTCCCCAGCAGCCGGGCCATTTCTCCCGGATGGGGGGTGAAAATCTTCTTTTTCAGGGAACGGAGCAGGACATCATCCCCGGCCAGGGCATTGAGCCCGTCCGCATCCAGCACCAGGGGCTGGTCCAGCTGGGGCAGCAGTTCCCGGAGATACTGGACCGTTTCCGGGGCTTTCCCGGCTCCCGGACCCGCCGCCACCACATCATAGGCCCGGAAGGCCTTCAGGCTGGCTTCCGTCACCGGCCGCACCATCACTTCCGTGGATTTGATGATGAGAGGCTGGAGCACTTCCGGCTGGGTGTAGAGAGTCACCAGGCCGGCGCCTGCCCGGACTGCCGCCTTGGAGCACAGTTCCGCCGCTCCGGCGTAGCCCAGGCTCCCGGCCAGGATCCCCACCCGGCCGTTCATGCCCTTGTGGGCATTGGGAGGCCGTTTGGGCAGCACATGGCGGACCAGGTCTTCCGTGAGAAGTTCCGCAGAGCTTTCCGCTTCCAGCACCAGGGAAGGGGGCGTATTCAGGTCCGCCAGGATGATCTTTCCCGTATATTCGGCACCGGGATACAGGTACAGTCCCGGTTTGGGGGCGATCATGGTCACGGTGGCCCGGGCATGGAGGGCCAGGTCCGTGTATCCGTGGTCCGCTTCCACCCCGCTGGGGATGTCCACCGCCAATACCGGCACCGGCACCATCTGGAGAGTTTCCAGAAGGGACCGGATAGGCTCCCGAACTTTTCCGTGGAAACTGGTCCCCAACAGGGCATCAATGAACAGATCACCCTGGGCGCAGGCCTGGAGCACCTCATTCTGGTCCTTTTCCCACCGGAGGATGGTGAAGGGGAAGCTCTGGCAGATCTTGTACTGGAGAGCGGCTCCCGGGCCGAAACTTTCCGGAGCTTCCGCCAGCACCAGGGTCACCAGGGCTCCCCGCTTCAGCAGGAACCGGGCGGCGGCCAGGCCGTCTCCCCCGTTGTTCCCCTTGCCGATCAGCAGGATTACCCGTTTTTCCCGGGGATTCCCCAGTAGTTCCAGGGCGGCGTCGGCCACTGCACGGCCGGCGTTTTCGATCAGGACGGCTTCCGGGATCCCCATTTCCCCGATGGCCTTGGTATCCACTTTCTTCATGGCTGCACTTGCAATCAGTTTCATCTTATTCCTCCAACAGTACCTGGGCAATGGCATTTTCCGCCGTATGGCTGAGACTTACATGGACCCGTTCCACCTGACGGGTGAGAGCCGCCACCCGGAGCTGGCCCATAAGATGGAGCCGGGGGGCTCCCGTCTTTTCATCGGTGAGCACTTCCACCTGCTGAAGCTGTCCCGGCAGGATCCCGGTGCCCAGGGCCTTGCCCAGGGCTTCCTTGGCCGCAAACCGGGCCGCATAGGATTCCACGCTGTGGGCCCCTTTCGTTTCGCAGTAAGCGATTTCATCCTGGGTAAAGGTCTTTTCCTTGAACCCAGGCTGCTTCAGGGCCCGTTCCATCCGGCCCACTTCCAGGATATCCACACCAATGCCAAGAATCATAACCATTCCTTCTTTCACGCAATTTCTATCTTATTGAAATGATGTAACAAAATCATGACAAATCTGTGCTATTTCTATTGCATTTACAGACCGTGCTGCTTTTTCCATTCCTTGATCTGCCGGAGCCGCTCTTTGTACCGGGCCTCCAGCCCCTGTTCCGTGGGATGGTAGTAACTCCGGTCCTTCAGCCCGTCCGGAAGACACTGCATGGCTGCCATTTTCTCCTTGGTGTCATGAGCGTACTGGTACCCCTTCCCATACCCCAGCTCTCCCATAAGTTTGGTGGGAGCGTTCCGGATCTGGAGGGGCACCGGTTCGTTGAGATGCTGCACCGCGTCGGCTTTGGCCTCATTGTAGGCCAGTTCCATGGCGTTGGATTTGGGGGCCATGGACAGATAGATCACCGCATGGGTCAGGTTTACGGAACATTCCGGCATGCCAATGAAATGGCAGGCCTGATAGGCCGCCACCGCGATCTCCAACCCCCGGGAATCCGCAATGCCCACGTCCTCGCTGGCGAACCGGACCACCCGCCGGGCAATGTACAGGGGATCTTCCCCGGCTTCCAGCATCCGGGCCAGCCAGTATACCGCCGCATCCGGGTCGGAATTCCGCATGGATTTGTGGAGGGCGGAAATCAGATTGTAGTGTTCTTCCCCGGATTTGTCATAGAGCAGGGCCTTTTTCCCGGTGCACTGCTCAATCAGTTCCCGGGAAATATGGATTCCGTCCGGTTTCCGTTCCCCGTTGAGGACCACCATTTCCAGGGTAGCCAGAGCGGACCGGGCATCTCCGTTGGACAATTGGGCCAGGAACTCCAGATCTTTTTCTTCCAGATGGACCCTTTCATTCCCGAACCCCCGGGGATCCTTCAGGGCCCGCAGCAGGATCCCTTTGATGTCCTCCTGGGTCAGGGCCTTCAGCACAAACACCTTGCAGCGGCTCAGGAGCGCCCCGTTCACTTCAAAGGAGGGGTTTTCCGTAGTAGCTCCGATCAGGATGATGGCCCCTTTTTCCACAAAGGGCAGGAAGGCATCCTGCTGGGCCCGGTTGAACCGGTGGATTTCGTCCACGAATACAATGGTCCGGGCCCCGAACCGCCGGTTGTCATCGGCCCGCTGCATCACCGTGCGGATGTCCTTGATGCCGCTGGTCACTGCGGAAAAGTTGATGAAATTGGCTTTTGTGGTATGGGCGATGATCTGGGCCAGGGTGGTCTTCCCCACCCCCGGAGGCCCCCAAAAGATCATGGAGGAGATTTTGTCCTCTTCGATCAGGTTCCGGAGGATTTTCCCCGGCCCCAAAAGATGCTTCTGCCCCACGAATTCGTCCAGGTTCCGGGGCCGCAGCCGGGCCGCCAGCGGCTCCTCCGCCGGAGCCGCAAAAAGACTGTCCTCTTCCATGGCATTCACCTCCCGTGTACTCTAAATTTTATTATACCATGAAAAAGGGGACTGTTGCAGAGCAACAGTCCCCTTGGGTCGCAGGCGGATTCCTTCGTCCCCTTACTCCCCCATCTTCGTCTTGAACAGCCGGTTCAGCTGATAGAGCCGGGCGTGGTTGGGAATGATGTACACGTAATCTCCGCCCAGGAGCATGGTATCCGCCTGAGGGATCATGTCCTGATCCCCCCGCCGGACGCAGACCACCAGGGCCCGTCCCGGCAGGCGGATTTCCTGGAGGGTCTTCCCTTCCACCCGGGAGCCTCCTTCCACGGCGATTTCCACCAGCATCTGCTCCGCCGGAGCTTCCAGGATGTTCTTCACCTTGGGATTGCTCCGGAGAGCCCGTTCCAGCATGGCATCGAAAATGGGCGTGTCATGGACCAGTTCCCCGGCCGTATAGGCAAACAGGGTCACGATGCCCAGAGGCACCAGGTGATAGAACCGTCCGGTCATTTCCAGCAGCAGCAGGATGGCGGTGACCGGTGCCCGGACGGACCCGGCGAACAGGCCGGCCATGCCGAACACCACCATGTTCAGCCGGTAGGCTTCCGGCAGGATTCCCAGCTGGACCAGCAGGTTCCCGTACAGGCTGCCCACCAGGGACCCCAGCACCAGCATGGGCTGGAGGCTGCCCCCGGGGGCACCGGACCCGGTGCTGAGGATGGTGAAGATGAATTTCCCGATGAGGATCACCAGCACCAGGCTCAAGGTCCCTTCCAGGCTCACCATGGCTTCGATAATCCCGTCCCCGGCTCCCAGCACCTGGGGCAGCAGGTAAGTGAGGGGAATGGTCAGCAGCAGGGGAAAGGCGATCTTCATCCAGGGCTTCCGGAACACCGGCAGGCTGTAGAACTTCCCGATGCCCAGGGACCCTTTGTTGAAGGCCACCCCGATGAACCCGGACACCAGTCCCAGGCCGATTACCTGGGGCAGCAGTTCCACCGGCAGGATGGGCATGGGGGGAATGGCCAGCACCGTCTCCACCCCGAAAACCCAGTGGACCAGCACGGTGGTGGTCATGCAGGCCATCAGCGTCGGTGCCATGACAATGGCGGACAGGTTCTTGTGGATGGCTTCCATGGTGAACATGACCCCGGCCATGGGGGCGTTGAAGGCGGCGGCCAGGCCCGCTCCGGCTCCGCTGCTGATGAGAGCCCGTTTTTCCAGGTTGGTGTTGTTCAGGGCATTGCCGATGCCCTGGCCGGTCATGGCCCCGATCTGCACCGAAGGTCCTTCCCGGCCCATGGACAGCCCGGCCCCGATGCCCAGGGAGGTATCCAGAAGCTTCACCAGGATCACCCGGGCCCAGTGGGTGCTTTTTTCCAGGCCCAGTACGATCCCCCGGACCTGAGGGATGCCGCTGCCTCCGGCAATGGGGGCCCAGCGCACCAGTGCGGCGATGATCACCGCCGCCAGCAAAAGGCAGGCCACCCAGATCAGGGTATAGGCAGGAGGTACATTCTGGAGGAAAGTGACCATCCTGGCCCGGTTTTTAGCCACAAAGCCCAGGCACAGCCGGAGCACCGTTATGCACAGACCGGTGGCGATTCCCACCAGGATCCCTTCAAAAGCCAGTTTCAGTTTCAAGTTGGGAATGTGGAGCATACCCTGGAGGGTCTTCTCCTTTTCCTGCCCGTTCATTACAGATCCTTAAAAAGACCGGTGAAGTCCAATGTGGCGAAATAATCCTTTTCCGTTTCCGCCCGGCGGAGCAGTTCCACAGAACCGTCTTCCTTCAGCAGCAGTTCCGCACACCACAGCTTGGCATTGTAGTTGTATCCCATGGCAGAACCGTGGGCCCCGGCATCGTGGATGAAGAGATAATCCCCTTTGTCGATTTTCGGCAGTTTCCGGTCGATGGCGAATTTGTCGTTGTTTTCACACAGGCCCCCGGTAACATCGTAGGTATGGTCGCAGGGTTCATTTTCCTTCCCCAGCACCGTAATGTGATGGTAGGCCCCGTACATGGCCGGACGCATCAGGTTGGCGGCACAGGCATCCACTCCCACATATTCCTTGTAGATGTGTTTGAAATGGAGGACCTTGGTGACCAGCGCCCCATAAGGCCCGGTGACGAAGCGGCCCATTTCCGTAAACAGGGACACATTCCCCATGCCCGCCGGAGTCAGCACTTCTTCATAGACCTTCCGGACGCCTTCCCCGATGACCGCAATGTCATTGGGGGTCTGTTCCGGCCGGTAAGGGATCCCTACCCCGCCGGACAGGTTGATGAAGTCCACGGCCACACCGGTTTCCTTCTTCATATCTACCGCCAGCTGGAACAGCTGCCGGGCCAGTTCCGGATAGTATTCATTGGTCACCGTGTTGCTGGCCAGGAAGGCATGGATGCCGAAATGCTTCACCCCCTTGGCCTTCAGGATCTTGAAAGCCTCCCGGAGCTGATCCCGGGTCATGCCGTATTTGGAATCTCCCGGATTGTCCATGATGTCGTTGCCCAGGGCAAAGACACCCCCGGGGTTGAACCGGCAGCAGATGGTTTCAGGAATGGCCGCCACCTGTTCCAGGAAATCGATCATGGTGAAATCGTCCAGGTTGATGATGGCTCCCAGTTTGTAGGCTTCCTGCATATCCTTCACAGGGGTATCGTTGGAAGAGAACATGATCTCATGGCCTTTGAACCCGCATACGTCGGACAGCAGCAGTTCCGGATAGGAGGAGCAGTCCGTGCCGCAGCCTTCTTCCTTCATGATTTTCAGGATCCCGGGCAGGGGCGTGGCCTTCACGGCAAAATATTCTCTGAACCCCTTATTCCAGGCAAAGGCCTTGTTGATGCTGCGCACCGTATCCCGGATGCCCTTTTCATCATAGACATAGAACGGTGTCGGATATTTTTCTGCCAGTTTTTCCACCTGTGCTTTGGTGATAAATGGAATTTTTTTCATAATCGGTTTAAACCCCCTCAATTTGGCTGATGTCTCAGCTGAGCATCATACGGTCGTTGTCCAGTGCAGAGCCGGACGCTTTTTCAAACAGGGCCAGCAGATCCGGAATGGTCAGTTTGGCCTTTTCTTCTGCATTCACATCCACCACGATCCGGCCGGCGTTCATCATGATCAGCCGGTTGCCGAAGCGCAGTGCATCTCTCATATTATGCGTAATCATAAGAGATGTCAAATGGTCCCGTGCAATGACCTTTTGGGTCATGTTCAGCACCTTTTCTGCTGTTTTGGGATCCAGAGCGGCGGTATGTTCGTCCAAAAGCAGGATCCTGGGCTGGTTCATGGCCGCCATCAAAAGGGTCAGCGCCTGCCGCTGGCCTCCGGACAACAGCCCCACCCGGCTGGTGAGACGGTCTTCCAGGCCCAGGTCCAGTTCCTTCAGCATCTCCCGGAATCTTTCCCGGTCGCTGTCCTTCAGGGCCCAGGAAAGCCCGGGAGTCTTACCCCGGCGGGAAGCAATGGCCAGGTTTTCTTCGATCATCATCCCGGCAGCCGTACCCATCATGGGATCCTGGAACACCCGGCCGATGTACCGGGCCCTTTTGTGTTCCGGCATCTTGCTCACATCCACCCCGTCGATGAGAATCTGTCCTCCATCGATGGGGAATACCCCGGCAATGGAGTTCAAGAGGGTGGATTTCCCAGCCCCGTTGCCTCCGATAATGGTAATGAAATCTCCCGGTTCCATGTGCAGGTTCACATCGGTAAGGGCCTTTTTTTCGTTGACCGTCCCCGGGAAGAACGTTTTGGATAAATGTTTGATGTCCAGCATCAGATCCCCGCCTTTCTGCTTTGGAACTTCCCTTTGACCATGGGCAGGCTCAGGGCAATGGCCACCAGCACCGCCGTAAACAGTTTCAGGTCATTGGGCGGCATCCCCATCTGGAGCACAATGGCGATCACCAGCCGGTACACAATGGAGCCCAGGATCACGGAGATCAGGGAATTTTTGAAGCTGCGGGTACCGAACAGCACTTCCCCGATGATCACAGAGGCCAGGCCGATGACGATGGTCCCCACTCCCATGCCCACATCAGCGAATCCGTTGCTCTGGGCCACCAGGGCACCGGCCACGGCCACCAGGGCATTGCTGAAGAACAGGCCAATGAGCAGCATGATGTTGGTGTCCACCCCCTGGGCCCGGATCATCTGGGGATTGTACCCGGTGGCCCGGATGGCCGCCCCGATTTCCGTACCGAAGAACCAGTACATGAGCACGGAAAACAGCACACAGGCCAGGACGCCAACCAGGAGCACCGCCTGGGAATAAGCCACTCCGAAAGCGCTTTCCAGCAGGGTAAAGGCGGTATCCTTCCCCAACAGGGACACATTGGCTTTGCCCATGATCCGCAGGTTCACGGAATACAGGGCGATCATAGTGAGGATCCCGGCCAGCAGGGCAGGGATCCGGAGTTTGGTGTGGAGCAGTCCGGTGACCACCCCGGCCAGTCCTCCGGCCAGGGCGGCAGCCAGGATGGCGGTCACCGGGTTCACATCCTTCACCAGAAGGGTGACGGCCACAGAGGCCCCCAGGGGGAAGGATCCTTCCACGGTCAGGTCCGCAATGTCCAGCACCCGGAAGGTGATATAAACACCCAGGGCCAGGAGAGACCACAAAAGGCCCTGGGAAACAGTCGGCAGTAACAGATCGATCATGGGTTATTTGGCTCCTTTGGCTTCTTTCAGGATATCATCGGGCACCGTCAGCCCCAGTTTTTTGATCTGGGCTTCGTTGAGAGTCACGGTGAAGGTTTTCTGGGACTGGATGGCCATGTTCTGAGGTTTGGACTTGCCGGACAGGATGTCCGCCGCCATTTCCCCGGTCTGGAAGCCCAGCTTGTAGTAGTCGATGCCCAGGGTGGCCACCCCGCCGGCCTTGGTCATCCCTGCTTCCCCGCAAAACACGGGGATCTTGGCTTCGTCGGTGATCTTGATCAGGTTGGGCATGGCGGAAGCCAGCACATTGTCCGTAGGCACGTACAGGGCATCCACTTTCCCCACCAGGCTCTGGGCCGCCTGCTGGATGTCGTTGACACTGGACACCGTGGCTTCCACAGTCTTCAGTCCCCGGGCCGCCGCGGCTTTTTTGGCCAGTTCGATCTGGAGCTGGGAATTCACTTCACTGGAATTGTAGATGAAGCCCACGGTCTTGGCTCTGGGCATGATCTTTACCAGCAGGTCGATCTGGGCCTCCACCGGGTTCATGTCCGTGGTGCCGGTGACGTTGGTGCCGGGCTGGTTGTTGTCCTTCACCAGTTTGGCCACCTTGTAGTCGGTGATGGCGGTGCCCACAATGGGAATCTCTTTGGTGGCGTTGGCCATGGTCTGGGCCGCCGGGGTGGCGATGGTGCACACCAGGTCCACCTTGTTGCTCACGAACCGCTGGGCGATGGTCTGGAGATTGGACTGATCCCCCTGGGCGTTCTGTTTGTCGAACTTGATGTTCTTCCCTTCTTCAAAGCCCTTGGATTTCAGGCCGTCCACAAATCCCTTGTTGGCTGCATCCAAAGCCGGGTGTTCCACCAGCTGGAGGACCCCCACCTGATAGGTCTTGTTCTTCCCGGACTGTTTCGTATCTCCGCCGCAGCCGGCTGCTCCCAGCATTACGGCAATCATGGCCAGAGCGGCCGCTGCCTTCCAACTTTTTTTCATGATTCTTCCCCTCCTGCTTTACTTCACAAGGGAGGCACCCTTCAGCACATCTTCCGGAAGGGTGATTCCCAGTTCTTTCGCCGTGGTTTCGTTGATGGTCACTTTCATGTCCTTCTGTTTTTCAATGGGCATGGTCTGGGGTTTGGCTTCCCCTTTCAGGATCTTGGCTGCCATGAGACCGGTCTGATACCCCAGTTTGTAGTAGTCGATGCCGATGGTGGCCAGGGCCCCGCTTTTCACCACACCCTCTTCCCCGCAGATCACCGGGATCTTGGCCGGGTTGGTGATCTTTGCCAGCACCGGCATGGCAGAGGCGATCACGTTGTCCGTAGGCACGTAAATGGCGTCCACCTGGCCCACCAGACTCTGGGCGGACTGCTGGATATCGTTGACGCTGGAAACCGTGGCTTCCCGTACGGTGAGCCCCTTTGCTTCCGCCAGTTCCTTCATTTTCTTCACCTGGATCTGGGAGTTGATTTCGCTGGAATTGTACAGGATGCCGATGGTCTTGGTCTTGGGCACGATCTTCAGCAGCAGATCCAGCTGCTTGTCAATGGGGTTCATATCCGTGGTACCGGTCACATTGGTGCCGGGTTTTTCCGGATCCTTCACCAGCTTGGCTTCCTTGTAATCGGTAATGGCCGTGCCTACAACGGGGATGTCACGGGTCACATTGGCCACAGTCTGGGCCGCCGGGGTAGCAATGGCGCAGATCAGGTCCTCCTTGTTGTTGGCGAACCGCTGAGCAATGGTCTGGAGGTTGGACTGGTCCGCCTGGGCATTCTGCCGGTCCAGGGTCAGGTTCTCCCCTTCCTTGAAGCCTCCGGCGGCCAGGCCGTCCACAAATCCCTTGTTGGCGGCGTCCAGGGCCTGGTGTTCCACCAGCTGGACCACCCCCACCTTCACGTTCTTCTTGTCCCCTGTTTTCTGGGTACCCCCGCAGCCTGCCGTCAGTCCCACGGCCAGTGCCGTCAGGAGGAGGAACCCTTTCTTCCACAGCTTCATCTCTTCCATCCTTCTTTCCTTCTGATTTCCCTTTGCTGTTTCCGGGATTGCTGTTTGGTCTATTGTTCCATTCTAACATATCCCGGCCCCGGGAGCAACGAAACGGGGCATTTCGCCCCGTTTTTTTCTGTGCATCTTTTTATTTTGTAACATACACCCCAGATTTTACAAAGTCACGAAAAAATTAATCTCCCAGCAGGGTACATAGGGATGGCGGCGGAGATAGATTCTGTACTCCGGCACCAGGTTCCACAGTTCCAGGGGGATCTCCCACAGGTCATCATCGTGGTGATAGCCTGCCAGGAGCATTTTGGGCCGGCAGCGGCGGATCACCCGGGCCCCTCCGGAGAGGGCCTCCTTTTCCACCCCTTCCACATCCATTTTGAGACAGGTCAGGGGCCGGTCCCCCACCAGATCATCCAGACAGGTCACCGGCAGGGTCTTTTTTCCGTTCTGTTCCAGGGCGGACATCCGGCCGCCCCGGGCGGCAAAGAGCAGCTCCGCCGGCTGGGCCCAGATTCCTTCCGGGGATAGGCTGCACCGGCCCAGCTGTTCCGTTTCCACGTATTTCTGGAGCTTGGCGAAGTTCTTCGGATCCGGTTCCACTGCATACAGATGGTCATAATGGCCCCCGGTGAGCTCCAGGAATTCCCGGATGGTGTCCCCGTTGTAGGCTCCCAGGTCCCCGTAGCTTTCCTTATCCGTAAAGGAAAACAGGGTCTCCAGATCCCGGCGCCGGTCCGTGGTCCGGGACAGGTACTCCAGCTTCCCGGTGATTTTGTACCGAAGGATATCCTCCATTACCTGCCGGCTGGCATCATCCGCCAGCTTGCCGTACACCCGATCCAGCACTCCCCGGTTTTCCCGGATCCAGGCCGGAGTCACCAGGTTGGTGTCCCCGAACAGGGGCAGATGGGGGGCATAGGTTTCCTGTTCCTCCCCCAGATGGAAGAACCGCCGGAGGATTTCCGGCCGTTCACTGGCAAAGGCGATGAGAATCACAAAAGACCCCAGTTCTGCCTTCATTTCCTTATAGGTCTTCACTTTGTAGCCCCGGAACTCCTGGCCCCGGACAAATTCATCACTGGCAAAGACCCCGGCCACCGGGATGCCCAGCCGGCCGCAGCGGTCCAGGATGGCATCCGCCCCGTTGCCCATACCGTAGAGCACAATGGGCTTTTGGACCGTCTGGAGATAGTCCCACAGATAGGGTTCCTGATCCAGTGCTTCAAGATTTTTCATGGTTGGTTCCTTCCTTTTCCGCCGCCGGTGCCGGAGGGACCGGCGGAGCTGTTTGGGGAGCCGGCTGCTGCCTGGCGATTTTGGCCCAGGCCTGGAGCCGGGCCGCGATTTTCAGGGCCAGTTCCCCGGTGTTCCCGTTTTCCTGGTTGTCCTGGGGGTAGACCCGGAGCACCCGGATGTCTTCATAATAAACATCCGACCACCGGTCCCCGTCCACGGTCATGAAATGGGATTCATCCAGGTTTCCCCGTTTCCAGGCCAGGTACAGGGCCCCGGCCATAAGCCGTGCCCGGTATTCCGGCTTGTCGTAGCCGGCGGTTTCCGTAATGGGAAAAGACCAGTCCCCCAGACTGACGGCAGCCGTACCGTCGGTCTTCACTGTGACCTTTTCCGGGATTTTCAGGGGCTCCGTCCATTTCAGGGCCTTGGCCATCCGCACTTCCGGTTCCGGATGGGAGGCAAAGAGCCCGTACCCCGGATTCCCCATATCCTTGCTCATATCCTCCAGTTTGGCCATGGTCACATAGGACCCGTAGGGATTGTACCCGGCCAGGTTGGACAGCCGGAAGCCTTCCTGATCCGCCTCCCGTTCGTCCTTCCGGCTGTAGCCGGCCAGCAGGGCCTGGCTGGCCGTGGAGGCCAGCACCATCCCTGCCCCCGGATCACCGGAAACCACCCCTGCCAGCAGGGTCAAGAGGGACAGAGCCATCTGCTGTTCCATCTGATGGACCGTGTGGCGTTTTTCGATATGGCCGATTTCGTGGCCCAGCACCGCTGCCAGTTCGTCGTCACTGGTCATATAATCCAGGAGACCCTTGTACACGTAAATGAAGCCCCCCGGACAGGCCAGGGCGTTCACATCCGGGGTGTTCAGCACCTTGAAGGTATAGGTAAGGCCGGGACGGGTGCCGTTCTGGAGCAGCTTCTGGCCGATCCGGTTCACCCGGTCCTGGATCTCGTCATCCTGGACCAGGCCGTAGTGGTTCTCCAGCTGCTGAGCCACCTGCTGTCCCATTTCGATTTCCTGTTTCTGGCTGATCATGGCCGCCTGGCTCCGGGGCGCCGGCAGCACCATCAAAAGGCAAAAAGCCAGGATTCCAAACAGTCTGCGCATAACAATCCCTCCTGCATCCATATCCTGTTATTATACATGATGGAAGTGAGGGAGGGGTGAAATTTTTATTCCTGGACTGCTAAAATCGCAGGTCCTGTTTTATTGGGTCTCGGATAGGGGTCAAGGTTCTCGAGTCTCGGGCCAATGGACAGAACCAGCACCATACTGAATACAGGAACGGGATAAAAATACAGCACCCTTATTTCGCCGAAGACGCCGTAGGGGAGCGCCGAAGGCAAACCCTTCCCGGCCTCCCGAAGGGCAATTTTTTACCTCTTATACCAAAGTCCCTGGCTGTCCAATGATGGGCAGGAATGATACGTTTCTGCCTCGCCCATGGATCGATAAAATTTTAGATTTTCTTTCCTCCGGAAGACTATCCTCTTTCAAAAAATAAGGAAAGGCCTTCGCTCCTGTCAGTAGCGCATGCTGCCTGAACCTGCAGGATAAAAGCCTTCCTTTTTGGCAAATTCATAAAATTTAATTCGTGCCTAACATTAAAATCTGTTTACGGATAACAAACCTGGCAAGGTACATACCCTTCTTCAATGGCTTCTTCCCGGCTGTCGATTTCAACAAAATTTTCTCGATGCCTGATGGTCCGGCAATTATCATTATGGAATTTCATCGTCCGCGGATTGCCCAGATAGGCCAGTGCCGGTGCAGCCAGACACAGAGTGGATAATAAAGCAACAAGGATCACCAATGCTTTTTTCATAATAACTCCCTCCCCATTCTCTCATTATTTTAAAACGATTGATTCTTTTCAGTCAATCTCAGGATGGTGGTGGCATCGGCGACAGCCAATATTTTGCAGGACCTGCCGACAACAAAGGAGTGATTGGCAGGAGCATTGAACTTATATTTATAGTTTTGTTTCTGTCCGTCCCCTGAAAGGGGCGTAAGCAGGGAGCATCCGCTTTAGCGGATAGCGAGGTCGCTTATGCCGTAGCTGGGGACCATGCGCAGCATGGTGGTGGGGTTCGGCCAGAAGCTTTGTACTTTCTTCCGTTAGAAACTCCTGGCCCCCAGGCCCCCCCCTACCCGTGCAAGCACGGGTCCTTTCCCCCTTTCAGGGGGACACAAGTTGGTAGAGGAATCGGCCTTGCTGGTATTCTGTGTGAGTATACGTCGATTCTTCGGGAGCTGGGAGGGCAGGCCCAGGAGGAGTCGGCGGGACAACATCGGGTGTTGTCGCTCCTGGGGTGGAGCACGCGGGCGATAGGGTCCGGCTTCCTGGTCCGTAGCCGCAGCCTTTGACCGACAGGGCAAGGCGATAGGCTGTGAGCCTCCCGCCAGGGACGAACGGGTCTGCCCTCCCGGCGGAGAGCCCTCACGGGTGGATGAGTATAGAAGTTTTTGCCCTCCAGGCGGCCGGGATGGGTTTGCCTGCGGCGAACCCCTACGCCGTTGCCCCGAAGTATGGTACAAGAAATCGGGCTGCCCGGCGTGCAGCCCCTGCGGTACCGATTTACACGTTCAAAAATTTGCCTGCAAATTTCTCATTCAGCTGGAGACTAGTGACTGGGAGTTCAATCAGGGCGCGCATCCTGCGGCATTGCAGCCATTCGTCTGATTGCCGCCGTTCCATCTCTTCGCTCTTCACTCTGCACTCCCCTTCGTGTTATGATGATAAAAACAACTTTCACGAAAGCGAGGCTTTGCTGTGCGATTTTTACATACTTCTGACTGGCACCTGGGCCGGATCTTCCATGGTCTCCACCTGCTGGAGGACCAGCGGGCCGCCCTGGACCAGATCCTGGACCTGGCCCGGGAATACAAGGTGGATGCCCTTCTGGTGGCCGGGGATGTGTACGACCGGGCCGTCCCTCCCACGGAAGCGGTAAACCTGCTGGACGAAACCCTCCGCCATCTGGTGCTGGATCTGAAGATTCCCACCCTGCTCATTGCCGGCAACCACGACAACCCGGACCGGCTGAACTTTGGCCAGGCCCTTTTTGCCGCCCGGCAGCTGTACATCACCGGACCGGTGGATCCGGATACCCATCCGGTGGTGCTGGAAGATGGGGACGGGCCCGTATACTTTGCTCCCCTCCCCTACTGCGAACCTCTCACCGCCACAGAACTGAGCGGGGAAAAGCAGCCCACCCATGAAGCCGCCCTCCAGTGGCAGGTGGCACGGATTCTCCGGCAGATCCCTACCCGGGCCCGGAAAGTGGCCCTGGCCCATGTGTTCCTCACCGGGGCCCAGACCACCCCGGACAGCGAACGGCCCCTGGCCGCCGGCGGGGCCACCACCGTGAGCATCGACTGCTTCAAAGACTTCCACTATACGGCCCTGGGACATCTCCACGCCTGCCAGAACAACAGTCCCCGGGTCCGGTACTGTGGCTCCCTGCTGAAATATTCCTTTGCAGAAGCCAGCCAGAAAAAAGCCGTCCACATTGTGGACCTGGACGGCAAAGGAGACATTTCCGTGGAAACCGTTCCCCTTAAGGCTCCCCACGAACTGGCGGTACTGAAGGGAGAATTCCGGGACCTGTTGGAGAACCCCCGGACCGATCATCTCCAGGACTATCTCCAGATCCAGCTTACGGACCGGGTGCCCATCCTGGATGCCAAGCACCGGCTGGAACAGGTGTACCCCCAGATCCTCCAGCTGGGCTATGAACGGCTCCAGCCTGTGGAAACAGAAGCAGCCGCCACCGCCCAGCGGAAGGGGCTTTCCACCGACGACCTGTTCCAGGCCTTTTTCCAGGAAGTCCAGGGCCGGGATCTGACAGAGGGAGAAAAAGCCCTGTTCCACCAGATTGCCGATGCCGTGAACCAGGAAGGGAGGAAAGCCTGATGCGCCCGCTGAAACTTGTGATGACCGCCTTCGGTCCCTACGCCAACGAAGAGACCATCGACTTTACCCGGCTGGGAGACAACCGGTTCTTCCTGATCACCGGCCCCACCGGAAGCGGCAAGACCACCATCCTGGATGCCATCACCTTTGCTCTCTATGGCACCCCCAGCGGGGATCTCCGGGACAACCGGTCCCTGCGCAGCGACTATGCCACCCCGGACCGGAAAACAGAAGTCCGGTTCACCTTCCGGAACCGGGACCGGGCGTATGAAGTGACCCGGACCCCGGAACAGGTGCTGAACAAACAGCGGGGAGAAGGAACCCGGACCGTGCCTGCCGGTGCCTCCCTGGTGGAGATTCTCCCGGAAGGGGACCGGAAGGTGCTGGGTACCTCCAACAGCTCCGTGACCCGGGCGGTGGAACAGCTCCTGGGGTTCCAGGCCCGGCAGTTCCGGCAGCTGATGGTGCTGCCCCAGGGAGAATTCCGCCGGTTCCTGGTGGCAGATTCCAAGGAACGGAAAACCATCTTGGAAACCCTGTTCAAGACCGGCCAGTACAGCGCCCTGGAAGAAGCCCTGGACGCCCGTGCCAAGACCCTGAAAAAGGAATATGAGGAATGCCGGCAGAAATACCAGCTGCTGCTGGAAAGTGCCGGTACCAACAATCCTGCCGCCCTGAAGGAACGGATCCAGGAAGAAAAGCAGCAGGCCAAAGCCCTGGAAGCCCAGGCCGCCGAAGCCCAGAAAGCCTCAGCCGCCGCCCTGGAAGCCCTCCAGCAGGCCCAGCAGCTGGCCCACACCTTCCAGCGCTGGCAGGAGGGCCAGAAACGGAAGGAAACCCTGCTCCAGCAGGCACCGGCCATCCAGGAACTCCAACAGAAGCTCCAGTGGCTGGAAGAGGCCCTGAAGCTCCACCCCATCTACGACCGGACCCGGAAGGCCAAGGCCCGGCTGGATGCGGCGGAAGGGCTGCTGGCCCGGGCCCGGGAGACCCTGAAAGCCGCCCAGGAAACCCTCCGGCAGCAGCTGGCTTCCGCCACGGAAACCAACACCCATGCCCTCCAGGAACAGATGGCCCAGGTCCGGGAACAGCTGGCCCGGATGACCGCTGTTTCAGGGGAAACCGTCCGGATGGCCCAGGCCCTTGTTCCCGGGAAGCCCTGCCCGGTGTGCGGTTCCCCGGACCATCCCCACCCTGCCACCCAGACCCGCCAGGCCCAGGAGGAACTGGCCCGGAAGACCCAGGCCATGGAAGCCAAAATCGCCCAGCTGAACCGGAAACAGAAAGCCCTGGAAAAGGCCCAGACGGAAGCGGATCAGGCGGCCGGATCCTGCCAAACCGCTGAAGAAAACCTGGCTGCCGCCCAAAAGGCCTTCGAGGCGGACCGGGAGGCCTACAAGACCGCTCTGGAGCAGTCTCCCTTCCCGGACCAGCATTCTTTTGTGGCCGCCCACAAAGCCCTACCCAGCAAGCCCTTGTGGCAGGAACAGGTGGACCGGTACCGGCAGCAGACGGACAGCCTCCAGGGAGAACTGAAGCTGTTGGGGGACCAGCTGAAGGACAAGACCCCTCCGGACCTGGCACCTCTCCAGGAAGCGGTCCGGCAGACCGGCACCTCTGCCCACACCCTGGCCACCCGGACCGGGGCTCTCCAGGAAACCCTCCGCCGGGAAGAAGCCAGCCTGAAGCAGCTGGAAAAACTGGAAAAGGACCTGTCCCGGCTCCAGGAAGCCTACGGACCCATCGGCCTTCTGGCCTCCACTGCCAAAGGGGACAACAGCCGGAAGCTGACCTTCTCCTCCTTTGTGCTCCAGGCGGTGCTGGACGATGTGCTGGAAACCGCCAACCTGCGGCTGAACAAGATCAGCCAGGGACGGTACAGTCTGTACCGGAGCCAGGACATTGTGGATGCCCGGAAGGAACAGGGGCTGGGACTGGAAATCATGGACGCCTTTACCGGCCAGGCCCGGGCGGTGACCACCCTGTCCGGAGGGGAGATCTTCTTCACCTCCCTGTCCCTGGCCCTGGGGCTGTCCGATGTGCTGGAATCCTACGCCGGAGGCCTGCACCTGGACACCATCCTGGTGGACGAAGGGTTCGGGTCCCTGGATCCGGAAACCCTGGACAGTGCCATCAGCGCCCTGCTGGAACTCCAGAAAGGCGGCCGGCTGGTGGGCATCATCTCCCACGTGGCCGAATTAAAGGAAAGGATTTCCGCCCAGCTGGAAATCATCCCCACCAATCAGGGAAGCACCACCCGGTTCAGGGTGTAAAAAAGGGGCTGTTGCATAAGCAACAGCCCCTTTTTTTACACCCCTCTCATCTCCGGATCCCAGATGATCTTGTGGAGCTGGACCTGGATGCAGACCTGGGCCAGCTTGTGGTCCCGGACGAATTCCACCAGTTCTTTGGGCTCAATGGCTCCGTACACCGGAGATACATACACCTGGCTCCGGAGGGTGTACTCCCGGAGCACCCGGTCCATGTCCTCCAAATCTTCCCGGCTGCCCACCACGAACTTCACCACATCGTCTCCGGTGAGCCGGGTGAGGTTTTCCATCCGCATCCGTCCCCGCATCCCGGAAGAAGGAGATTTCACGTCCATGGTGTAGAACAGGCCCTTGGGCCGTTCCTCCAGCAGGGGGACCGCCCCGTTGGTCTCGATGTTCACTTCATACCCTTCCCGGGAAAGGGCCCGGCACAGGCCATCCAGCGGCTGGAGCAGCGGTTCTCCCCCGGTGAGGGTCACCTTTTTCCAGGGATAGCTGCGGATCCGTTCCAGCAGTTCCCCTTCCGTCAGGTGATCCCGGGCATTGGACCGTTCCAGGGCATAGCCGGTGTCGCAGTAGCTGCACCGGAGGTTGCATCCGGCGAACCGGACAAACACAGCCATATAGCCGGTGCGCTTCCCCTCCCCTTCAATGGAGTCGAACAGCTCCACCACAGGAAATGTTTCAGTCTTCATAAATGGCCACGTTCCCTTCCGATTCCTGGACGGAGACCCGTGTGCAGAAGGGGATCTGATCGTGGATCCATTTGGCAATATTTTCCGCCGTAGGATTGGTCTTCACAATATCATTGATGAAGACATGGTCCAGCTGCATCACCACGTCCTTGATGTGGGTGAAATCCACCACCATGCCGTTTTCGTCCAGGGTTTCCCGCTGGCAGGTCACGTCGATGATCCAGTTGTGCCCGTGGAGATGGGTGCATTTGCTTTTATAAGGAAGCTGGAGACAGTGGGCTCCGCTGACTTCCATCCGTTTGGTTACCGTATACATGATCAATCCTCCAGTGCCGGGTCTTTGACCCCGTTGGCGGCAAAAGCCCGTGCCCGGTCGATGCAGGTACCGCAGGTGCCGCAGGGTTTGTCCCCGCCTTCATAGCAGCTCCAGGTCAGTTCATAGGGGGTGTGGAGCTCCAGTCCCCGTTTCACCACGCCGGCCTTGCTGCAGCTGGCAAAAGGCGCCACAATATGGCACTGGCTGTACGTACCCAGAGAAATGGCCCGTCCCATGGCGTCCAGGAAGGCTTCGCTGCAGTCTGCATAGGCGTTGCCGGCCGCATCATCTGCATGGGCTCCGATGAAAATGGATACATCATCCTTTTCGTAGATGCTCATGGCCAGGCTGGCCACTGCAGAAAGCATGAGCCCGTTCCGGAAGGGCACATAGGTGGATACCTTTCCTTCTCCATTTTCCGCGATCTGCTGTTCGTAGCTTTTGTGGACGATCTTTTCCGTGGAATGGTCCAACAGGGAACAGTTGGAATACTGGAAGATCCTGGACAGGTCCAGCTCGTAATGAGGCAGGCCGTAGTAGTCCGCCACCTTCCGGGCGCATTCCAGTTCCTTCCGGTGTTTCTGGCCGTAAAAAATGGATACAGTGGACACATTTCCTTTGCCGAATTCTTCCACTGCCACAGAGACGCAGGTGGTGGAATCCACCCCGCCGCTGGACAGCACCAGTGCTTTCTTATTCATGGACAAAGGCCTCCATTCTCCGCTGGGCCATGTCTTTGTATTCCGGCTGATAATACACGGCAAAGGGCAGGATGCTGATGCCGCCCCGGGGATTGAAATAGCCGGCCACTTCCAGATATTTGGGCTGGAGCAGGTTCACCAGGTCGTTTTTGATGATGTTCACACAGTCCTCATGGAAATCCCCGTTGTTCCGGAAAGAAAACAGGTACAGTTTCAGGGATTTGCTTTCCACCAGCTTATGGTCCGGGATGTAGCTGATCACGATCCGGCCGAAATCCGGCTGGCCGGTTTTGGGACAGAGGCTGGTAAATTCCGGGCAATTCAACTTCACCATGTAGGGAGCCTCTTCATGTTTGTTGGGGAAACATTCCAGCACTTCCGGCGCATAGGTATTCTGGTACACCGTATGGCCGCTGCCCAGTTCGGTGACCCCCTGCAGTTCTTCTTTTGTTCTCATGGTCATTCCTCCAAAAAGTACAGTTTTGGAAAACCCGCAGTCGAAAAAAACAGTTCCGAGCGGACTCACAAAATTAAATTATACCGTATACGGGACAGAAAGGGAAGAGTGCAGAGCGAAGAGAGGAACCGTAGGGGCCGCAGGCCCGGCGGCCCGCTCCAGAAATCACCAAACGCACAGAGGGGCCCCAGGCCCGGGGGCTGCCACTCAAAACAAAACCGTTTCTCCATCCTGTGGCATAACATAATTGGTGACTCCTCTTCCGGCCAACCTGCCTTTCATGTCATAGCGGGTCAAAGAAGCATGAGCCACATTGTCCATATGGGTTATAAAGATTGTTGCCCTGGGTACGGTCCGGGCCACACACTCCACATCCTCATCATTCATGATCAGCCGGCCAAATTCCACAAGCTCTGCTGCACAGGCGTTGACTGTAACCACTTCCGGAGAATAAGCTTCCAGCGTTTGCTTCACGCCAGGATACCATACAGTGTCTCCGCTCACATACAATGTTTTTTCTCCCTGGGCCTGAAAAACCACGCCCATGGCATTGCCGCAGGAGACCATAGTTCCATGTTTGGCCGGCACTTTGGTCAGCGTTACATTTTTCCACACGGTCCCTTCTGCAGAGAGCACCTGTACTCTTTGGAACCCGGATTTCCGGAATACGGCCGCATCTGTTTCGTTTTGGACGAATACGGGAACAGTCTTGTCCAAAAATTTTCCTACCGTACCATCTGCCGCCACATCAATGTGATCTGGATGGATATGGGTAACGATATAAGCATCCACTCCTTCCCTGATTTTTTCTCTGGACAGGGGCAAGCCGTAAAAAGGCATGGGCAGCACCATTTTTACCGGGTCCGGGACCTGGTAGTTTTCTAGGGTAATGTCGTCAAAGGATCCCATGCTCCCTTTGTCAGCTAACCATGGATCTAGAAGAAAGGTCACTCCTCCGAATTTGATTTTATTGGTTGCGTTGCGAATCTGCTGGATTTCCATTGCATTTTCCTCCTTGATACTTTGGCTGTATGAGAAAATTATAAAAAAAAAGGAAATCCCGCTCCATGGAAAAAAACAAGTCTTTTCTTGTCCGGAGTTGAAAAATTCAAGTTTCCGGCAGTTCCAGGTTCTTTAGCACCATATCAACCGTACAAATGCCATATTTTTGAAGCTGCACCAGAATTCTTTCCTGTTCTTCCACCGACTGAAAAAACATGTCCAGAACATAAACCTGACGTCCAGTAATCTGATAACAATGGAGTACTTGACAACCGCATTGAGCCAAGAATACTACCAAAGGAGTCTTTTGCGGTATCCCTGCTTCCAGGCGGATCAGGGAATGAAGCGGATAACCATAGACAGGACAATTTACATTGACCGTATACTGTTGGATGATTCCTTTGTCCTCCAGCTTTTCAATGCGATTTTTTACGGCTTGCCCGGAAAGATGGACTTTTTCACCCAATTCCTGCAGCGTAATCCTTCCCTGATGACGCAAAATATGGATGATTTGTTCATCGACCTGGTCCACTTTATTCTTTTTATCCAATTTTGCCCTCCTTATCCTGTGTTGACAAGTGGGGAGTTATCCACTTTTTCGTGGATAACTCCCCGCTTTATCAACATTTTCCCCTTTGGTTCCTCAGCCCAGGTGTTTTTCCAGTCCCAGGACGGCCAGCCGTACGCAGTCGTCGCAGGAACAGAGCATCTTCCCGGTGCCCACGCCTTTCAGGTCCCGGCAGATGGTGGCGCCGGCTTTTTCTTTGAACTCCTGGAGGATTTCGTTCATCACCGTCTTGGCCGGCTTGCCGCTTTTGTCCAGCAGCCCCAGCACCACAGCGGCCCCGGTGAGGGCACCGCAGGTGGCGTCCATGCCTCCCATGCCTCCCCCGAAGGCGGACCCCAGGGCCCGGAGTTCTTCGGTGGATTTGCCCAGTTTGTCCTGGTAAGCCAGGAGCACGGCCTGGGCACAGTTGGTATGCACATCAGTGCTGTGTTTCAGTTCTGCGGCCTTTTCCGCCCCCTTGGATGTTTCGATCATCGTATAGAATGCTCCCCTCATGAAACTATTGTCTTTATTATACGTGCTGCCGTCCAAAGAAACAACCGGGTTTACAAAATTCCCGCCGGCAGATGGACAGTTACACCCGGTCCCAGAGGGATATCCAGGGCAACCCACACCAGCATGAACAGGATCCACACCACCTGGAGCACCGCCGCCAGAGGAATCAGGTTGGAGATGAAAGTCCCTACCGTGCAGTCCGGATCATATTTTTCCTGGGCCACGCTGAGCATCATCCACAGATAAGGCATCATGGGAGTCACACTGTTCCCCGGGGAATCCCCCAGCCGGTACAGCAGCTGGGCAAAAGCCGGATGGTACCCCAGCAGCATGAACATGGGCACGAAGATAGGAGCAAAGATGGCCCATTTGGCGGATCCGGAAGACATGAAGATGTTCACGAAGGCACAGACCAGCACAAAGGTCACGCACAAAGGCAGGCCTGTAAATCCCATGCTCTGGAGGAAATCTGCTCCGCCGATGGCCAGCAGTGTCCCCATTTTGCTCCAGTTGAACAGTCCCTGGAACTGGCCGCAGAAGAAGCAGAACACCACATAGGACCCCATGTGAGACATCTGCTTCACCATGGCCCCGTTGATATCTTTTACAGTCTTGAACTTGCCGGTGGTCATCCCATAGGCGATCCCGGCAAAACTCATCAGGAAGAACAGGATGGGGATCAGCCCCTTCAGCAGCAGGGAACCCACCAGGGTATGGCCGTCCTTGGACAGGATGCCGGTGAAAAAGCCAACGGCGATGATGGCAATGTACACCAGGCTCACCCAGCCGGCCCGGCGGAGCCCCTTTGTTTCCGTTTCCGTCAGGTCCTGGACCGCTTCCAGTTCTTTGGCTTCATACTTCCCGAACCGGGGTTCGATAAGATGCTTGGAGGTGTACCCCAGCACCAGGGCCACCAGGAAGGTGGAAGCCACCATAAAGTACCAGTTGCAGGTGACGTCCACGGCGTAGACCCCTTTGCCCAGGAATCCGTCCAGGGCCTGGTTGGTAAGCCCCTGCATCAGGGTATCAGTGCCGGCGATCATCAGGTTGGCAGTAAAGCCGGCGTTGGCTCCGGCGTATCCTACGATCATCCCCACCAGAGGGTTCTTCCCCACCCCGATGTACACCAGGGCCGCCAGAGGGGGAATCACCACGGAAGCCGTATCCGAGGCAATGTTCCCCATGGTGCCCACAAAGGCAATCAGGTAGGGCACCACTCCCGGGGGCACGTTCTTCATGCTCCGCCGGAGCAGGCTTACCAACAGGCCGCTTTCCTCACAGAAACCGATGGCCAGGGTCATGGTGATCACAAGGCCCAGAGGGGCGAACCCGGAGAAGTTCTTCACCATGTTGCTCAAAAGCCAGTTGATCCCCTCTTTGGTAAACAGATTCTGGGCCATGACCGCCTTGCCGTTGGCCGGGTTCACCAGGCTCATTCCGGAAGCAGAAAGAGCCGCTCCGGCCAAAGCTGTAATGACAAACAGAATGCAGAACAAAATGGCCGGAGGGGGCAGTTTGTCACAGACCTTCTCCACTCCGTTCAAAAACCGGTCCACCCAGCTGCCCCGGGCCTGCTGCGTTTCTTCCTTCATCTTATCCCTTCCTTTTCCTGTAACTGTGTCAAACGTACCCGTAGGGGCTGCACGCCGGGCAGCCCGCCCATTCACCATTTGTCCTGACATCCTGCGGGACAACCGGCCTGCGCCCCTACGGTTTATGTTTTACTTATATATTTTATAATTATAGCCTAAGCTCCCCCACTTCAAAAGCCCCTTTTTTCTCTCTGTTCCCGGGCCCAGCTCTTTTTGCTTCGGGGTTCCCCCAGTACCAGGGACCAGAGCATCCCCTGGCGCAGGTCCCCGGAAAGCACCGGGTGACCGGAAGGTCTGGCCTGGCGCTCCCGGCTTTCCACCACCTGGGGAGCCACTGTGGGCTTCAGGTCCCGGATTTCTTCCACCAGGTCACTGCGTACGGGCTTTACCGTAGGCTGGAGGGACGGCTCTTTTTGGGCAGGAGCCTGAGCCTCCTCACAGACGAAAGGTCCCGGATCCGGTTTCCGGACCGATTGGGAGGACTTTTTCAGGGGCCGTTTCTTTTTTCTCAGCAGCTGGCTTCCCAGAAGGAACAAAATCCACACCAGGAACAGCAGCAAATCGCTTTTCATAGGCCCCTCCCGTTATTTTTCCGGTTTCCGGGTGGGCGGCAGTTCTTCCTGGCCGCCAGCCACCAGGCTTTCCCGCATTTTGGTGTCCGCCAGCAGGTTCTTCATCTGATAGTAGTCCATGACCCCCAGATGGCCTTCCCGGAGTGCCTGGGCCAGGGCTTCCGGCACCTGAGCCTGGGCTTCCACCACTTTCGCCTGCATTTCCTGGGTGTAGGCCCGCATTTCCTGCTCCTTGGCCACAGCCATGGCCCGGCGTTCTTCGGCCTTGGCCTGGGCGATGTTCTTGTCCGCTTCCGCCTGGTCCGTCATCAGCTGGGCCCCAATGTTCCGTCCCACGTCCACATCGGCGATATCAATGGAGAGGATTTCAAAAGCTGAGCCGGCATCCAGTCCCTTGCTCAGCACGGTCCGGGAAATGTGGTCCGGGTTCTCCAGCACATCCGTGTGTTCTTCCGAAGACCCCACGGTGGTGACGATGCCTTCGCCCACCCGGGCAATGATGGTGCTTTCCCCGGCGCCCCCCACCAGCCGGTCGATGTTGGCCCGGACAGTGACCCGAGCCCGGACCTTCAGCTCGATGCCGTTCTTGGCCACGGCAGAAATCAGCGGGGTCTCGATAACCTTGGGATTGACGCTCATCTGGACCGCTTCCAGTACGTCACGGCCGGCCAGGTCGATGGCCGCCGCCCGTTCAAAAGTCAGAGGGATGGCCGCCCGTTCCGCGGCGATCAGGGCATCCACCACCCGGTCCACATCCCCCCCGGCCAGATAATGGGCTTCCAGCTGGTCCACGTTCACATCCAGGCCGGCCTTGTTGGCCTTCACCAGAGGCAGGATGATCTTGGAAGGGATCACCCGGCGGAGCCGCATGCCCACCAGGGTGAAGATGTGCACGTTGACCCCGGCGGCCATGGCGGAAATCCACAGGCCCAGAGGAACAAAGTGCAGGAACAGGACAATGATGACCAGGATGGCCACCAGGAATACGGTACTGCCTAAAATTGCAATCATGGGTTTTCCTCCTTCCGGACTACGGTCCGGCCTCCGGTGGCTGCCACCACACGGATGGCCGTCCCCGGTTCATAAAATTCCCCTTCGGTGATCACATCTACCAGTTCCCCATCGATCAGGGCCCGTCCGGAAGGACGGAGCACCGTCTGGGCCACACCGGTTTTGCCCACCAGGTCCTTCCGGTCTTCGTTGCCCGTATAGCCCTGGGCAGCGGTGGACCGGAGATGGAGGGTCACCTGCCGGCCCAGCCAGCTTTTGGGTCCCCGGCGGACCACCCAGAACCCCAGCACCGCCAGCCCCAGCAGAATACCGCCCACTAGGGCCGCCGCCTGGGCCGTGGCCCCCAGAAAGAAATACAATGCCCCCAACAGGCACAGGATGCCGGTGATGCCGAACAGGCCAAAGCCGGGAATGAACCCCTCCACAAGCAGCAGCACCACACCCAGAAACAAAAGCTGCAGTTCCATAGGGACCTCCTTTCCTCAGGATAAAAAGGGATTGGTAAGTATTATTCGAGATAAAAGGGGAAATCCCTGCTTATTGAGAGGTTTGGTGGTTGATCAATCTCCGCAGGGCGCGCACCAGGGGTTGCCCTGCAATCCCGCCCGGTGCGCCCGCTCCCTCAAAAAACGCAATAAAAAAGACGATACAGCGTTACGCATGTATCGTCTTCTTTTGTGGTGGGCGCTAACAGGATCGAACTGCTGACATTCTGCTTGTAAGGCAGACGCTCTCCCAGCTGAGCTAAGCGCCCATAAGTTGGTGACCGGAGAGGGAATCGAACCCTCGATACCGCCGTGAAAGGGCGGTGTCTTAACCGCTTGACCATCCGGCCAAAAAAAATGGTGATCCGCCAGAGGATCGAACTCTGGACACCCTGATTAAGAGTCAGGTGCTCTACCAGCTGAGCTAGCGGACCATCATGTCTTTGGTTTTCTCAACCGCTGACTTTGTTAGTATACAAGATAATACGAAATTTTGCAAGCCCTTTTTGAAAAAAACTTCATTTTTTTTCTTTCAGCCAGTGATGGGCCGCTTTCAGCACCTGTTTCACCGTGAGATCCCGCATGCACCGCATGTCGTCACAGTGGTGTTTCATCCCCTTCTGGCACCCGTCACAGGGTGGATTGGCCCGGACAATGGTGGCCCGTTTCGTATAGGGTCCGTACAGTTCCGGGTGGCTGGGGCCGTACATGGCCACAATGGGCACCTTCTGGCTGATGGCCACGTGCATGGGGCCGCTGTCGTTGGTGATGATCAGGCTGCACCGGCTCATGGCCGCCGCCAGTTCTCCCAGGGAGAATTTCCCAGTGGCCACCATGGGTTTGCTTTTCATGAAAGACACTGCCTCCCGGACCATATCCTCGTCCATGGACCCTCCGAAGAACACCGTCCGGTATCCTTCTTTGGCCAGGGTATCCGCCACCTGGGCAAACCGTTCCGGGGCCCACCGTTTGGTGACCACCGCACTGCCGATGTTGAACCCCACCACTTTTTCTCCCGGCTTCAGGTCCTGGGCCGCCCAGTAGGCCTCTGCCGCCTGTTTGTGCTCCGGTCCCGGGAACACTTCCAGACCGTTGTTTCGAAGGTCCTCCACCCCGATCCGCTTCAGCACGTCCAGGTACATGTCCGCTGCATGGATGGTCCGATTCAGCTTCAGCCAGGGATGGAAGAACCCCCGGAACAGGAAATGGGACGCTCCCACCTTTTCCGGCACCACAGCCATGGCATCGATGAAGGAGCACCGTTCGTTGGGGTGCAGGTTGATCAAAAGATCGAAATGGGCGTCGGTGATCCGCCGGCTCATGGCCCACAGGGCCCGGAGGTTGTTGTCCTTCCCCTTTTTGTCGATGGTCCACACATGGTCGATGTTGGGATTGTATTCCACGATTTCCTTCAGCTTCTCATCCACCAGATAGGTGATGTCCGCTCCAGGCGCCGCCTGGCGCAGAGCATGGAGGAAGGGGGTGGTAAGCACCAGATCCCCCAGATGCATCAGGAAGGTTACGATGATTTTCTTTCCTGCCAGTTCAGTCACAGGCTTTTTCCTCCTTTTTCCGGTACAGGTCATACACCTGGTCCGGGGTCACTTCCCCCATGCAGGTCCAGTGGTCACAGTGCTTTTTCAGGCATCCGGCACACTTTGCCGGGCTGACCAGCACCGTGGCCCGTGGATTGCCGTAGGGACCCGTCCGGTCCGGCCGTGTAGGGCCGTAGATGGTCACCAGGGGCTTCTGGAGCGCCGTGGCAATGTGGAGAGGCCCGGTATCCCCGCTTACATAGCACCGGGCCCCTTTGATCAGGGCCCCCAGTTCCCGGAGGCTGGTCTTCCCAATCCAGTCCAGCAGACGGGGTTCCGGCCCCACCAGGTCCCGGATCTTTTCTCCCAGGGGCTTGTCTTCCGGACCCCCTGCCAGTACCACCCAGGTCCCGTCCTGGAGAAACTTCCGGGCCAGGGCGGCATAGTGCTCCAGGGGCCACCGCTTGGTTTCCCACCGGGCCCCGGGCACCAGCACCGCATAGGGCATTTTTTCTTTCTCCGGCACCCCGGCTTCCCGGAGTCTCTGCCGGATCGTTTCCCCTTCTTCCCGGAGCGCCGGCATGGGATAGGTGATCTTCTCCACCTTTGCCCCCAGATACCGGGCCACATCCAGGTACCGTTCGATCACATGATCGTGGGCATGGGCCCCCGCAATGGGCCGGGATACCAGCCGGCTCCCTTCCCGCATCTCACAGTAGCCGATCCGGTTGGGACAGCCGGTGAGCCAGGCCATCACCGCACTTTTGAACAGCCCCTGGAGGTCGATCACCAGGTCGAAATTTTTGGACCGGAGCAGCGCCCGGGTTTTCCGGAGGGTCTTCCACTTGTCCCCCCAGCCCATTTTCCCGAAGGCCTTCTTGTCGAAATACAGCACTTCGTCGATGATGGGCGGTTCCGGCACAAAGGCGCTGAACTGGGGATGGACCAGCCAGCTGATCCGGCTGTCCGGGAAAGTTTCCCGGAGGGCCGCCGCAAAGGGCAGGGCATGGATCACGTCCCCCAGGGAACTCATTTTGATGATCAGGATGTTCTTGTAGGTCACTTTGCCCCCTCCTGCCGGGCCAGCACCTGCCGGACAAAGGCCAGCAGATCCGTCCCGGTGAACCGGTAGCCCGGGATTCCCGCCGCCAGGGCCGCCTGCACGTCGCTTTCCTTGTCCCCGATCAGGAAGGATCCTTCCCGGTCCAGATCATGGTCTGCCAGGGCCTGCAGGATCATCCCCGGTTTGGGCTTCCGGCAATTGCAGGCCACAGTCAGTTCCGGGATCACCCCTTTGGTGGGATGGTGGGGACAGAAATAGAAGCCGTCGATCTGGCCGCCGGCTTTCCTGATTTTTTCCGCCATATAGGCATGGAGATGCTCCATGTCCTTTTGGGTGTAGTAACCCCGGGCGATACCGCTCTGGTTGGTCACCACATACACCTGATAGCCCCGGCGGACCAGGGCGGCCACCGCCTCTCTGGCGCCGGTCACCCATTCCACCTGGTCAGGACGGCAGATATATCCCTTGTCGATGTCCAGGACCCCGTCCCGGTCCAGGAACACCGCTTTCCATTTCCCGCTCATGCCTTGTAATAGCCGTCAGAATCCCGGAGCACCTGGCAGTATTCCTTCACCGCCTGGGCAAAATCCGTGAACCCGCCGTCGTAGCCGGTGGCCAGCAGCTTGGTGGCATCGGCCTGGGTATAGCTCTGGTATTTCCCCTTCAGCACTTCCGGGAAGGGCACATAGACCAGTTCTCCGCTGCCGAAGAATTCCAGCACCGCTCTGGCCATGTCATTGAAGGTATGGGCATGACCCGTCCCCAGGTTGTAGACCCCTTTCAGTTCCGGATGCTGCCAGAAATAGAACAGCACCTTCACCACGTCCTTCACATAGATGAAGTCCCGGGTCTGTTCCCCCGGCCCGTAGCCGTCGTATTCCCCGAACAGCTTCACCTTGTGTTCCCCCTGCCACTGGAGGAACATCTGGCGCACCATGGAGGCCATTTTCCCCTTGTGGTTTTCCTGGGGCCCGAACACGTTGAAATACCGGAACCCGGCGATCTGGCTTTCCGCCTTGTCGAAGTACCGGCGGGCATAGTTGTCGAAGAACAGCTTGGAGAAGGCATAGACGTTCAGGGCTTCTTCACAGGCCGGTTCTTCCCGGAACCCGTTCTTCCCGCTGCCGTAGGTGGAAGCGGAAGAAGCATACAGGAACTGGATCCGCCGGTCCAGGGCAAAGTGCATAAGGGTCTTGGTGTATTCGAAGTTGTTTTCCATCATGTACTTGCCGTTGTATTCCATGGTATCGGAGCAGGCTCCCTCATGGAAGATCACTTCGATGGGTTCATGGTCGAACTTCCCGTCCCGGACCCGCTGGATGAAGTCCATTTTGTCCAGGTAGTCCATGACCTTCAGCCCCTGGATGTTCTTGAACTTCACCATATTGGTGAGATTGTCCACCACCAGGATGTCATCCCGGCCCTGTTCGTTCAGTCCCTTGACGATGTTGCTGCCTATAAAACCGGCACCCCCGGTTACAATGATCATAATTTACCCTCCTTGACCAGTTCTGCGATTTTCCGGATTACCCCGGTGGTGGAATAGCCTTCCTTGAAGGGCAGGATCTCCACCCGGCCGGCGTATTCCCGTCCGGCTACTTCTTCCGGTTTGTAGTCTCCGCCTTTCACCAGGATATCCGGCCGGATCCGGCGGATCAGTTCCGTGGGCGTGTCTTCTCCAAAGAGCACCACTGCGTCCACACAGCCCAGGGCAGCCAGGATCCGGGCCCGGTCATTTTCCTGGTTCAGGGGACGGGTCTCTCCTTTCAGCCGTTTCACCGATGCATCGGTATTGACCCCCACAATCAGATGCTGTCCCAGCCGGGACGCCTGTTCCAGATAGGTTACGTGGCCGGTGTGGAGGATGTCGAAGCAGCCATTGGTGAAGACGATCTTCTCCCCGGCCGCCTGCCAGGTCCGGGCCAGGCTGGTCACTTCGTCCCAGCTGAGAGGCCGGTAGTCCCGTCCTTCCCGTTCTTCGCTGGCCAGCACTTCCTTCAGCAGTTCCTCCCGGTGCACCGGATAGGTCCCCACTTTGGAAACCACGATCCCCGCCGCCTTGTTGGACAGATTCAGGGCTTCTCCCAAAGGCAGGCCTCCGGCTACCGCCGCCAGGAGCACCGCCGCCACCGTATCCCCGGCCCCGGACACATCGAACACGTCCCGGGCAGTGGCCGCTTCCGTGATTACTTCGTGTCGGTTGATCAGGGAAACCCCTTTTTCCGACCGGGTCACCACCACATTCCTGATGTGGAAAGCATCACGGGCTTTGGCCGCCAGTTCCACCAGAGGTTCCGTTTCGTTGGGCACCACTTTGCCCCCGGCTTCGCACATTTCCTTCACATTGGGGGTGATGAAATCACACCCTGCATACTTCCGCCAGTCCGCTCCCTTGGGGTCCACCAGCACCGGCACCTGGGCACTGTGGGCCAGGTCGATCACCGTCTGACAGAAATGGTCGGAACAGACCCCTTTGGCATAGTCGCTGAGAGCGATGCCGTCCAGGCCGTCCTGGAGCCGCTGTTCCAGCCAGCTCAGCAGCCGGCTTTCCTCTTCCGGGTTCAGGTCTCCCGGCTCTTCGAAATCCAGCCGGAGCATCTGCTGCCGGGCTCCGATGATCCGCATTTTGGTAATGGTACTGCGGCCGGGCATGGGCAAAAGACCGCTGAAATCGATTCCCGCCGCTGCCATTTTTTCCTCCAGGGCTTCCCGGTGCTCATCCAGCCCGGTGACCCCTGCGGCATAGACTTTCACGCCCAGTCCCGCCAGATTGGCCGCCACATTGCCGGCGCCCCCCAGGACGCTTTCCATCCGGCGCACCCGGTTCACCGGCACCGGGGCTTCCGGAGAGATCCGCTTCACTTCCCCGTACACGTACCGGTCCAGCATCACATCCCCGATCACCGCGATCCGCAGCTTCTGGATGTCTTCTGTAAGGAATTGGGTACTTTTGGTATTACGCATAGTCTTCCACCAGCTCGCAAATGATATGTCCCATGATTTCATGGATTTCCTGGGCCCGGGCGGTATTCACCGCGGGCACGTCCAGCAGCACGTCGCACAGGTCCGCCATTTTGCCGCCCCCTTTGGCCGTAAAGCCGATGACCCGGATCCCTTTGGCCCGGGCGGTCTCGATGGCCGCCAATACATTGCCGCTGTTGCCGGAGGTGGAAATCCCCACCAGCACATCTCCTTCCCGGCCCAGGCCTTCCACCTGCCGGGCGAAGATCCGGTCATAGCCGTAGTCGTTGCCGATGGCCGTCAGGATGGAGGTATCCGTGGTGAGAGCCAGCGCTGCCATCCCCGGCCGTTCCTTCTGGAACCGGCCCACAATTTCCGCCGCCCAGTGCTGGGCGTCCGCCGCCGATCCCCCGTTGCCGCAGAACATCACTTTGCCCCCGGAAGCCAGGGTCAGGGAAATCATCCCCGCCGCCTCCTCAATGGCCTTCAGCAGCCGTTTGCTGCCCATGACCTTGTGGACCAGTTTTTCATGTTCCAGGAGACGGGCTCCGATCAGTTCCTGTGCCTTACCACCGATAGAGGTCATATGTCACACTCCATTCATGATCATTGTTGTACTTCTTGTCCCGATATTCCAGTCCCAGACGGAAGCAGCAGAAATCATGGTACCACCGGTAGATGTATTCGTAGACGCTGCTCTTGCCCTGGTCATACCGCATGACGAAGTTCACCCAGTCATTGGGGCCCAGCCGTTTGCCCAGTCCCCACTGGATTTCCTTGGCCATGTCCGGATCCGCATAGGAGAATACGGAACTGTGTTCCTTTTCATAGTAATAGCCCAGCCAGGTGTTCCAGCCCCCGTCGAAGTTTTTGTTCAGGGTGGCGGAATACAGCATGGTCTTTTTGGTTTCATCGTTAATGCTTTCACGGACCCATTTATGGCCCATCCCCAGGTTCAGGTACAGGGGCATCTTTTCGTGGGTGAGACGGATGGGATCATGGTTCAGATAGAACCCGTATTCCGTATGCCAGCTCCGCTTCCAGTTGTCCTTCCACAGACCATGGCTGATGTAGGCGGAATAGTTCATCGGCACCCGGTCGTCGAACTTGTGGGCCTTGTAGACGAACTTCACATCCCGTTCCTTCCGGATCCAGTTGTTGTCCGAGTCTTCCATATGCCCGTCCTGGATCTGGACATAGAAGTTCTTTTCCTCCTGCCGGTCCGTAAAGAGAGGCCGCCAGCCGATCTTGGAATAGTACTTCAGTTCCGCATCCAGGTTGTTCTTGTTGCTGATGGGCACATCCAGGTTGTAACGGATCTTCACTCCATGGTCCGTATCGTACCCGATATGGGGCAGCAGGCTCTGTTTTTCGTCACTGTCACCCATCCGGTTGATCCACCGGTCCCGGGAATAGACGTGCTTGCCTTTGACGAACACCTTCACATTGTAGGCGATGATCTTGTCCTTGGGATAGATCACCACTTTGTCCGCCTTCACTTCCACACAAGGGGGATGGAGCACTGCCGGGCACCGGGTGGTGCTGCCGCCGCTGGTGAGTTCCACCCGGTCCGGATAGATTTCCCCGATATCCGCCCGGTACATATCCTTGCCGTTGTAGCCGGAAATGTTCTTCACCGTACCGGTTTTGTCCAGGAAGTTGTAATGGCCCCACTGGCCGTTGGTGACACTGGTGCCGCTGCCGGTCTCTTCCACGATCCGACCCCCGGTCAGAAGGTACACATCCCCGGTTTTGGAATTGCCCTGGGCCTGGGCAGTGTACAGCTTCTGGTTGCCCTGGTACAGACGCACGTTCCCCTTGGCTTCAAAATCACCGGTTTCCGAATTGTACTGGACCTGATCCCCATAGATGGTAATGGGCAGGGTGGATTCGCTGGGAACCGTTTCCCCCTTTTTCTCACGGAGCTTCTGTTCCTTGGCTGTTTCCCGTCCAGCCCGGGTGATGGTTTCCGTCTTGGCATCCGGCTGGTCCTGGATCCGGTGGACCCCTTCCTTGGTCCGGGCCAGAGATTCCACTTCATCCAGGCTCTGGATAGCCGGCTGGAAAGCCGGACCGTCCTTGCTGCTCAGTTTTCCCCCGTCATAGGTCACCGCTGCACTGGCCATGCCCGGCAGCGATACCGCCAATGTAATTCCTAAGGCCAACGCCTTTTTGTTCATAGGATTCTGTCCTCCAGTGGATAAATTTCCTCATCAAATCTTGCAGTGTCCCGGCAGTTCCCTGCCCGGAAAACAGTTACACTCTTCAATATTATAACACAAAAGGCCCCTCTCTTCCGCAACTTTGTGTGAAAGAGAGAGGCCCTGGTTTCCGTCTCAGAGAGTAGCCGTATCGTAGGCGCTTCCGTCGTCTTCATCCAGCATAGGCTGGCTGCTGCTATCCTTTTTGGCCAGCTTCTTGGCTTCTTCGTCCCGTTTCTGGGCTTCTGCCAGAGCGGCTTCCGTTTCTGCATCCGCCTTGTCTTCCCCGGTCTTGGCAGCCGGTTCCTGGACGGTCTGGGAGTCATCAGCCGGCTGGGCGGCTTCCGGTTCCGTTTCATCCAGGGCTACCCCGGTGTTTTTCTTGGGCTGAAGAGCGGCGGCCGGTTCCTTCTGGGCTTCCGCAGCCGGTTCGGCAGCCGTTTCACCGGCCGGTTCCTTGGTTACCGCAGAGGCAGGCTGAGCCGTCTGGGGGCCGCCTTCCTGGGTATTGCCGTCCAGCTGCTGACCAGCTACTGCACTGCCCGCCAGGATCACGCCGTCCACGCTGGTGTCTTCCGCCACCTGCACATAGGTGTTGGTCCCTGCCGGAATGGTCACAGAAGATCCCTTCACAAAAGCGCCGCCCACAACGCCTACCGGCCCGAAGAGGATCATCCCTCCGATGGAGGCACCGGCGGCACCGGCAGCGGTCTTGGCCTGCTGTTTGGCCAGGTCGCCCACCGTAACAGGGACAGCGCCCCCGTTCACAGCCACCACATGGGAGAAGTCCAGATCGATCCGGGCATCCCGGCCGAAGATCCGGGGCTGGACGATCTTTTTGATCTGGCCATAGCCTTTGGCCCCTTTGGGCAGCACCAGAGCATCCCCCACATACACATTGTCATCCACAATAAAGTCGATGGTATCCCCCTGCTGGTTGGTCTTGCTGTTGATGTCTTCCATGAATTTCACCTTGATCAGGGAATCCTTGGGCAGGACCACGGTGCTGGAAGTGAGGCTGCCGTTGGGGAAGGCGGCCTTGGTCAGCCGGTTCAGACGGCTGGTGAAAGAATCCTTGGCATATTCCGTGCCGAAGATCTGGGTTTCCAGATGGCTCAGACGGGTTTTGGCCGCGTCGATGGACATCCGGTCAGAGAACTGCCATTCAATCACGTTCATCATGGTGGCCATGGACAGCTTCCCGTTTACCGGGGCCCCTTCCAAATTGTTGTAGAGCTTGTCCACCCGGCTCATCACAGAACCGGAACTTTTCTGGCCGTACATGTCCGTTTCCATTTTGTCCACCCGGGATACCAGGGACCCGGTCTGGACAGCGCCATACAGGAAGTTTTCCGCAATTTCCAGTTTGCCCGCTACCGTGTTGGTGGCCGCCATTTCCTCGGCAAAAGCCGGAACCAGGCAGGTCAGGCACAGCAGGGCTGTCAAAAACAGGCTGATGATTTTTTTCTTCAATCCAGACACCTCCGTCAGGGTAATTTTCAGAAACTATCGGTTTTATTGTAACATAAATCAGGAAGCGAAGAAAGGTTTCAGTTTCTCTTCCATCTCTGCCCGCATCCGATCCATCAGTTCGTACCGGCGCCGGTGATTGGCCCGTTTGGAGGGTTTCAGTTCCGACAGATCCCTCCGCTTTTCCTCCAGGGGGATCCGGTAGAACCGGGGATCTTGGGTGGGTTCCCCGCCGCATTCTCCCCAGAAGTCCCCGAAATTGGTCTTCAGTTTCCGGTCCACCCGCACATGGTTCATGGCGTAGTAGCCCTCATTGGTCACTGCATAGATAGCCTCACAGCCCACCAGATCCGCCAGAGTCCGGAGCCCGTAGAAGATCAGGTTCTTGGTCCGGTATCCGAAGAATTTCTTGGTCATGGCCTTCACCGCATCATTCCCCAGGCTGGTGCCCTGGAGGGCTCCCACCCAGATGCAGGGTCTGCCGCTTTCCGGATCCGGTCCCAACCAGAACATGATCTGGTAAAAGTCCAGGTCCCCCCAGTGGAGCACCAGGGACAGACACCCTTCCTTCCGCTGGCCCGGATGGAACAGCAGGTCCAGGGTCAGGGGCTTGTCCTGGAATTCGTCGGTCCACAGGTTCACCCGGCCGTGGCGGACGTAGATTTCCCGGAGGAATTCCGGGGTCATCCGCTGCTGAAGGGCATAGATGGTATAGGTGATCACCTTTTCCCGTTCTGCCCAGCCGGCGCCCTTGTAAAAGAATGCCCGGGTTTCCTGCTCCAGCAGGCAGGGCATGCCCTGGAGCACCTCCCGGCGCAGAGGATCCCCATGGAAAAATTTCTGGAGTCCTTCCATCTGGCTCCGGTGGGTGGCACAGCGGAGAAGATACACCCAGTAGCGCTTCCGTTCCTTCAGATGCCTGATATTGTAGCAGGCCAGGCCTGCCGCCTTGATTTCTGCCCAATCCATTGGTGTAGTTCCCTTCTTTGCAATAAGAAGGGGTGTTGCACAGCAACACCCCTTTTTGTCAGCGGTCAATGGTCAACGGTCAACGGCCGTTGGAAATCAATTTTCGTAAATTGATTTTGAACTTGTAAAAGACGTTGTTTGCCGAATCTTTTTGCCATTGTTCACAGCCAGCCGCGCTGGCTTCCTTGGGCCGCTGACCGTTGACAGCTGACAGTATGCTGCCTTGGCAGCATACCTTACTTGTTGTTCTTAATAACCTTCTTCAGCTCTCTCCGGCAGAACAGGCCGAATTCGTGATGGGGCCAGTCGGACCGGGGATTGATGGCTCCGGATTCCATTTCACGGCCATAGCTCCAGCGGTCCAGTTTGAACTTGTGGTTCAGCATGTTCACCGTGGCGAACCGTCCCCGGTAATCCAGGATGGTCATGGGTTCCCGGCGGAAGTTGTCTTCCGTTACGTCGAACTTGTCCACAGCCATGACAATGACCACGTCAGCGCCGCTGGCTTTGGCTACGGCTTCCAGGCCAGCCTGGGTGAACAGGTTGTCCTGTTCCTGGAGGGCCACTTTCCGGACGATGTCGGAATCCACCATGTCATATTCCGGATACTGGAAAGCCTTGGCGATTTCGTTGCTGAACACGATGGGTTTCATCCCTTCGTTGTCTTCCACTTTTTCTCCGATCATCAGGGGCACCACAGCCAGTTTCAGGGATTTTACCTGAGGCGTTGCTGCAGGGGTCTGCTGCTGGGCAGTGGTTTCCGCCGGTTTGGTGGGGGTATAGGTAAAGGTAGCGGCGTCCGCCTGCTGGAGGGCAGGCAGGATCAGCGCCGCACTGAAAGCGACGGCAGACAGGGTTTGCCAGATTTTTTTCATATTGCTGTAACCTCCTAGTTGTCTTTTCTTGTCATTTCATCTATTTTATCACAAGGGGGAGCTCTTTGGCCAGAAAATTACAATTCCTCACAATAGGCAGAAGCCACCCAGCCGATATCCCCATTTTCCCGCTGGACCTTGGTCCAATGGAGGCCGCCGCCGTCGGCAGCATCCAGGATGGTGACGATTTCCCCTTTGGTGAAGTAGTCCAGCACATCCCCGTTCTGGTTGGGATCGCTGCGCATCCGCACTTCCGTGCCGGTGATCCTGCCCTTCCGGTCTTCCAGACGGGTCACCGAAGGGATCAGGGAGCCTTCCGGCACCCGGCAGTATTCCCCGGCCACCCAGCCCTGGGACCCGTCCTTCCGGGTCACTTCATACCATTTCCGTCCTTCATTTACATTGCTTTTCAGGACTTCCACCTTTTCACCGTCTTCAAAATAGCCCAGGATTTCTGTATCCGTCCCAGCGCCTTTCCGCATCCGCACTTCCGTACCAATGATGGTTCCGGCTGCGGACGCATCCGCTTTCCGTTCCATGGGGAATGTCAGACCCAGCAGACAGCACAGCGCGGCAAGAATCCGTCCCATTTTTTTCATCATGGTCTGCCTCCTCTCCTCTTATTGAAGTCATTGTATCACAAGCGCCCGTTCCCTGCCAGTACTGCCAGTAAATCAGTTCTGGGCGCAGAAATCAGCCGATACCCAGCCTACGGAACCGTCGCTCCGCTGGACTTTCAGCCACCGCTGCCCGTCACTGGTCACATCGTCCAGGATGGTCACGGTTTCTCCGTTGTCGAAGTAGCCCAGCACAGCACTGTCCGTACTGTAGCTGGCCCGCATCCGCACGTCCGTGCCGGTGATGGTTCCGGTGGAAGCACTGCTTCCGTCACCATCCCCGCTGCCCATGCTGCAGTA
Organism: Acidaminococcus sp. HCP3S3_G9_1; assembly: GCF_052122455.1. Taxonomy (NCBI): domain Bacteria; kingdom Bacillati; phylum Bacillota; class Negativicutes; order Acidaminococcales; family Acidaminococcaceae; genus Acidaminococcus; species Acidaminococcus sp. HCP3S3_G9_1. The sequence goes on from NZ_JBQKCH010000002.1 coordinate 115,716, forward strand.
ATCCGCAGCCACATAGCCGGTGGATCCGTCACTGCGGCTCACCTTGTACCAGGTCATGCCGTCAGCCCGGGTGCTGCCCAGCACCTGGACCGATTCTCCCTGGCCAAAGACTCCGATGACGCTGCTGTCCAGGCCGGCGCCGTCCCGCATCCGCACGTCCGTGCCGGTGATCACCCCGGCACCGCTTACATCCGTATCGAGAGCTGCAGCCGCGGCTCTGGCAGCTTCTGCCTGCCGTTCCGCCTCAGCCTGCCGTTCGGCTTCCGCCGCAGCTTCCACCTGCCGGCGGGCTTCTTCAGCCGCCCGTTCTTCCGCTTCCCGGCGGGCCTTTTCTTCTGCCGCCCGTTTCTCCGCAGCTTCCTTTATGGCCACCAGTTCCTTCATCCGGGCTTCTTCCCGGGCCGCCTCTTCTTTGGCTTCCTGGGCCTGGATGGCTGCCACTTTTTCCTTTACGGTCATGGGACGAGCAGCCTTCTGTTCCGCCGGTTTGGCCGTTTCTTGGGGAGCTTCTTGAGAAGCTTCCGCCTTTTTGGCTTCCGGTTTGGTTTCCGGTACCGCCGGTTTCACGGCAGCAGCAGTTTTCCCGGCTGCTTCCGCCTCTTTGGCCACCGCCGTCAGGCTGCCGGCTGCCACTTCAGCCGCCTTGTTCTCTTTGGCAGACTTGGCTTTCGCTGCCTTGGCAGCTTCAGCAGCCTCTTTCCGGGCCTGTTCCTCAGCTTTGGCTCTGGCTTCTGCCCGTGCTTTGGCTCTGGCCTCCGCTCTGGCCTGAGCTTCTGCCCTGGCCTGGGCATCCATTTTTGCCTGTTCTTCCGCTTTGGCTTTGGCGGCTTTCTCTGCTTTGGCTTTGGCTTTGGCTTTGGCCTTGGCCTCCGCCTTGGCTTTGGCTTCATCCTGGGCTTTTTCTTTGGCCGCCAGACGGGCCCGGATCCGTTCCAGCCCCTTGCCGGTGCTTTCTCCGACTGCCGGTTTTTCCGCCGGTTTGGCCGTTGTGTCGGCGGGAGCCGCCGTTTCTCCGGCCGTCCCATCACTGTGGTCGATGGGGGCTTCGGTCACATTCCCTTCCGCATCCATACCGGCTGCCGAAAGGTTGATTTCGATTTCCCCTTCACTTTTATCCAGCACCGCCCCGGCATGGTATACCCCGATCAGGCTCCCGTCCCGGTCCACATAATAGGTATCCGGAATGGTCTGGAGTTTGGCCGGATCCACATCATACAGATACTGGAGCCCGTTCTGGGCCAGCACAGCCAGCTGGTCTTTGGTGTAGTAATAGCTGAGAGGCCGCAGTTCACCGGTTTTCCGGTCAAAGGTCATGCCCACGCTTTCTTCCACACCCATATTGGGAGTCATCACCAGGGTGAAGCTGACCAGATCCTCGTCAGATTTGTGCACATCGTAATGGACTTTGCCCCCTCCCAGGGTGGAGGCTTCACTGACAAAAGAAGCCACCTGGCTGCTGAGGGCCCGGTTGATTTTGTCATCTGCCGTGCGGCTGCCGCCGCTGACCTGAGGGCATTCCACATCTACTTTATTTTCCGTACGGCTCACCGTCTTGACGGATACGCCGGTTTCCGCCGCCCATGCAGGAACTGTAGCGGCCCCCAGGACCAGACAGCTCATCAGGACAGCACAAGTTTTTTTCAGCATTGATCATGCCTGCTTTCTACCATATTCTTTCCCCATCATCTCATGATGTACAATAAGTATAAGTGTACTGTAATCCGGAGGGAAAATCAAGATTGGGCCGGCTCCACCGGACATTCTTCAAAGAAAGTTTTCTCTTCGTCCAAGGCCACCGGACGGCTGAGGGACTCAGTGAGCCAGGCTTCCGCCTTCTCTTTTCGGTCCCGGGGCATCACCAAGTGGATTTTGGCCCGGTTGGCGTATTCTACGTCCCCCACGGCAAAAAGGTCCTGCTGGTACAGCAGGTTCAGCACCCGGCCCACATCGTCCAGGGTCCAGAGGAAGGCATAGTCCCCCATGGGCACCATTTCCGCCAGGCCCCCTTCCTCCACGGCCTGGGCCACACATTTCCCGTAGGTCCGGGTCAGGCCCCCGGCTCCCAGCTTGATGCCCCCGAAATATCTCGTCACCACTGCCGCCGTGTTGTACAGCTCCTTCCGGCGGAGGACTTCCAGCATGGGAGAACCGGCTGTGCCGCTGGGTTCCCCGTCATCATTGGACCGCTCCACCCGGTTGTCAGGACCTACGATATAGGCAGAACAGTTGTGGGTGGCGTCCCAGTATTTCTTTTTCATGGCCCGGACAAATTCCTGGGCCTCCCCTTCCGTTTCTACCCGGGCCAAGGTGCACAGGAACCGGGATTTTTCCACCACCAGCTCACTGACCACAGGCCGGGCGATCACATATTTTCCCATTGCCGTTTCCGTCCTTTCCGTTAGGTGTATCACAGGGGATATTATACCATAAGAAACCCGGTCAGCGGCCAATGGGCAACGGTCAACGGCTGATGGAAAAAATTTGCCAGCTGACCCACCACCATCCTTGCGGATGGTCCCCCGCCCTTGAAAAGGGCGGATATACGCTCGGGCCGCTGGCCCATTGCTTATCCATGGTCTCGGCCTGCCATGCAATCTATCCGCCCTTTGCAAGGGCGGGGGACCGTTGCGCTTGCGCAATGGTGGTGGGTTAGCAGCCCTTGGGGCTGCGTTTTCAATCAACAGCATCTGCCTGGGGCAGATGGTTTCCATCGGCGTGAGACGTTAAGCGCAAGACTGAAAAACGGCCCGCCGTTTTTCACCCTACCCGCGGTCCCCTTTTCTTATGGTATAATAGGAACGCTATATAAAGGAGGTCATCATTTTGCTGCATGCTTTTCATCGTATATCCCTTTTGACCGGTGCCCTTTGCCTGTCCGCTTCCGTGGCTTTGGCTGCGGCGGCCATGCCTGGCACACCGGCTGCTCTCACCAAAGCTTCCGCCTGGACCACGGCTGCCGGGAACACCGTCCTGGCCACTCCGGAACGGATTAAAGCCATGAACGCCCAGATGGACAAGGCCACCTTTGGCGATTCCATCCAGGACCTGGGAGCCTCCATTTCCGGCGACAAGCTCACCGGCTATGTGAATTCCTTCGGCATGGATGAAGACCAGTACATCCAGAGGGCTCCCATCAGCCACTCTTTTGCTTCCCAGCTGGTCCAAGATGCCAAAGCCAATATCCGTCCCACCAATACAGTAAAATACGGAGTGGTGGTGGACCGGGTGGATCTCCGCTCCTTCCCCACCCTTCAGCGGGCCTTTGATTCCGCCTCCGACACCCAGTTCGACAACTGGCAGGAAACCGCCGTGGATCCGGCCACTCCGGTGCGGGTGTACCACACCAATCCCCAAGGGAACTTCATTTTCGTCCGTACCCCCCATTATCGGGGATGGGTCCCTCGGAACAAGGTAGCCATCACCGATGCCAAGACCTGGCAGACCTACGCCAACCCTGCCTCTCCTGCTGTAGTCACCGGGCGGGTACTGACCCTCCAGGCCGGCACCCAGCCCCAGCTGTACCAGATGGGCACCGCCATTCCCACCCAGGGCGGGAACCTGCTGCTGCCCACCCGGAACCATCAGGGCTATCTCCAGATTGTCCCGGTGAAAGCCGCCTACGGGGCTGATCTCCATCAGGGCTACCTGCCCTACACCGCCAACAACACCATTGAAATGGCCTTCAAGCATCTGGGGGCCCCCTATGGCTGGGGCGGCATGCACAACAGTGTGGACTGCTCCGCCTTTGTCCAGGATGTGTACAAGACCATGGGAATCCAGCTGCCCCGGAACGGAGACGAACAGGCCCAGTCCTTCCCGGGGAAAAGCTTCCAGGGCATGACCCATGCAGAGAAGCTGGCCTACATCAAAACCGCCGCACCGGGGTCCCTCCTGTTCACCCCCTACCATGTTATGATGGTGCTGGGGAATTACAACGGCACTCCCTACATGATCCATTCCCTGGCCTCCTACGGCATGGAGACTTCCAGCGGCGTGGTAAAGAACCGGATCATGCAGGTGGTGGTCAGCAAAGTGGATCTGCTGGCCGGCAGCGGAACGCCCCTGGTGGATCAGATGACACAATGCAATACATGGAAATAAAGCGCAGGGCGCTTTATTTCTGTCAACGGTCAGCGGTCAACGGCCGAATGATAAAATTTGCAGGCAAATTTTAATGAAAGAAAACGCAGCTGACGCTGCTAACCCACCACCATCCTTGCGGATGGTCCCCCGCCCTTGAAAAGGGACGGATAGTGACACTAGGGCGTAGCCCGCGTGTCACGGAAAGCAAGGGCTCAACCCGATTTTTACGGACAGGGTAAAAGCGTAGCCCGAGTGTCACGGAAAGCAATGGGCACTAGCCCGAGCGTATATCCGCCCTTTGCAAGGGCGGGGGACCGTTGCGCTTGCGCAATGGTGGTGGGTTAGCAGCCATAGGCTGCGTTTTTCTTTCCAACGGCCATTGACAATTGACCGTTGACCGCTGACACGGTCTGCTGCTTGGCTGCAGACCGTTAAAACGTCACTACCAGCTGGCTCCAAAGGGTCCGGGCGTGTTTGCCGTTCTGGTCCCCTTCTTTGCCTTTCAGATCATAATAGTCCACTTCGGCCACCATATTCTTGGCCAGGGTCAGGTTGCCCCCTACTTTCCAGCCTTTGAACCCGTTGGTGACTCCGTTGTCTCCGGGAATGAAAGCATCCCAGCTGCCGTCCATGGTGTGGGCGATCACCGTGGAAGCGCTCTGGTCATAATAAGTGGCCAAAAGGCCCCAGCTGCCCAGTTTGTCACTTTCTGCCCCGCCGTAGGTCAGGCCAGCCACCCAGCCGTCCTTGTCCCAGTCACGGGCTTTTTCGTAGTCATTGCTGCCCCGGAGGTACATGGCGTTGATGCCCAGCTTCCCGGCCTGGTACCCGGCCCCGGCGGTCCAGATTTCATTGTCTGCCCCGTCCAGGAAGGTGATGTTGTCCGCCTTGGTGTAGGTGGCCGCCAGGTGCAGGTTGCCCGTATCCCCGCCCAGTTCCGCCGTCCAGAATTTGTCAGCCACGGAAATTTTTTCGTCATCGCTCATATAGCCGAATCCGGATACATCCGCCATTTTCCCGTAGGCTGCCTGGAGGTAGGAAGCATGGCCCAGATTCACCTTTGCCTTCACTCCATCCACCTGGCTGTCATAGATGTTCCCGTCCGCCAGGAACTCATCATACCGCCCGGCCTTCAGTTCCAGAGCCCCGATCCGGCCGTCCAGGAAAGCTCTCTGGAAGTCCGTGTCGCTGTCCCCGGATTCGTTCCGGCCGCCGAAGTACTGGTGGTTTTCCAGCATGGCCACATAATGCCAGTTGTCGTTCACTTCCCCAGTGAACCACAGACGGGTCCGCAGGTCGGATTCGCTGCCCTTGCCGGTGGCGGCCCCAGAATCATTCCGGTAGCTCATCTGGACTTCTCCGGTGACCTGGACATTGTCCGCATTCTTTTCAAGTTTGGATACTCTAACACCCAGATTGTCCAGTTCATCGGCAAATTCGCTGACCAGTTTGTCATCGGCGCCAATAGCCCCTTTGGCCAGGGCTTTGGCCACGATCTGGGCCATTTCGTACCGGGTCATGGACTTGTCCCCTTTGAAAGTGCCGTCAGGGAACCCGTCCACCACTCCGGCCGCCGCCAGTTTGGCCACTGCCCCATAGGCCCAGTGGCCTGCCGGCAGATCGGAAAAAGGATTGGCCGCAAAAGCCGTTGCGCTGACCCCCAGGGCCATAGCCAGGGCCATGATCAGTTTCTTGTTCATTGGAAAACCCTCCTTGAATTTTAGTTAGTTTCTTCTAACTTCACGTCATAAATTATACAATCTGCCAATGGATTTGGCAAGAAGGGAATGAGGCTGTCAACGGTCGGCAGTCAGCGGTCAACGGCAGGCGACAGAAAGGGGGTGTTGCACAGGACGTGCAACACCCCCTTTTCTTTTATCTCTTATGCAACCGTCTCCAGCGGATCCTTTACAACAGGGGCCTCATAGACGTCATAAGGATCCAAATCTATGCATCTTCGCGGATTCCGTTTTCCTTCCAAGTCCCACGCGGCTGTGCCATTCATGACCGTAAGGCAGTCGTGAAACACCTTTTGATCCTTCAATTTTTGAAATACTCCGGGGTTCTGTACCAGGGACGATGCATCATAATAATGAACCGTTCCGTCATTAAAATACGCGTAAAAACTGTATCCTTTTCCTGGAACCACCTGTAAGACTTCAGGTATCAACTGTTTTTCCATTGTATCACCCCTTCCGCATTGGAGGTACCGGATTGGGTTCTTTTCCTTCTTTCACCAGTTCCCAATTCTGCATCAATTCATCCTGATACAAAACACACCAGGCAAGGACAATTTTTAATTGTCTACCTGGCAGAAATCCCTTTAATACCGATGCATTCTGAATATCAATCAAAGCCTTCTGACCAGCATATTCGGCGTGGATATGTGGAGGATTGTGGTCGTTGTAATATATGGTAATCCGAATTCCAAAAAACAAACTGATTTCAGGCATTGGTCATCCCCCCTTTTCTTCCATTATAGCAAAATCACCAAGCAAAACCAACGGTACCATTGGATTCTCCCTCATTTCACACCGAAGAAATTTTCATCGATTAGCCGATTGCCATCTGTAGGGCGCGCCCTTCCCGGACTCCGGATTTATAGTAAGACGTCAGGGCCGTTTCTGGTTTCTTGTCATGCCCTCCGGGCGGCCGGGACGGGCTTCCCTGCGGGCAGCCCCTACGCCGTCGCTGTCTAACAGACGACAACAGCGGTGTTCGCCGTTTGTTGCCCGGTACGGGCGAACCGGCTGCACTGGTTTTTCGGCATATAAAAACGGCCCTCCTTTGGGGAGAGCCGTTTTTTGCTTCCAATCGGTTGATCAGAAGGTGATGTTCAGTTCGGACCACAGGGTGCGGGCGTGTTTGTTGCCTGCATCGATGCCGTTTTCTGCATCTTTATTCTTCAGATCATAGTATTCCACGGTAGCCACCATGTTCTTGGCCACGGTCAGGTTGCCGCCCACCATGTAGCCCTTGAATCCGGTGTACGGGAATACGTACCAGTCGCCGTTCATGGTGTGGGAGGCCACGGTCACAGCAGCCTGGTCATAGTATTTGGCATACAGGCCCCAGGTGCCCGGTTTCTTTTCATCGGCACCGGCATAGCCCAGCCCCACTACATAACCATCATCATCCACATTGTTGACCCAGCTGTTGTTCTTGGAATCAGCGTCACCCTTCAGGTACATGGCGTTCACATTCCATTTGCCGGCGGTATAATCGGCCCCAACGGTCCAGATTTTGTTGTCAGTCTTATCCAGGGTGCTTTCCCCTTCATTCATGGCGCCGAAGTCCTGGTCATTGATCTTGGTATAAGTGGCTTCGCCGTGCAGGTTGCCCCAGTTGCCGCCCAGGGCTGCGCTCCAGTAGGTATCCCCTACGGAACCATTTTTATCCTGCCAGCCATACCGATCAGCGTTGGCCAGCTTACCATAGGCAGCGGACAGATAGCCCTGGCCGAATTTCACATCAGCACGGACAGCATCAGCCCGGTCATCAAATACGTTCCCATCGGCGATGAAATCGTTGAACCGGCCGGCAGTGATGTTCACAGCGCCGATATTACCGGTCAGATAAGCTCTCTGGAAGTCAGTATCGCTGTCGCCGGATTCGTTCTTGCCTTCGAAGTATTGCTGGTTCTGGATCATAGCGGTGTAATGCCAGTTGTCGTTCACTTCACCGGTGAACCACAGACGGGTCCGCAACTGGGCTTCAGATTTGTCATCCCAATTCTTGAAGCCGCCGCCTCTGCGATCTGCATAGCTGATACGGGCAGCCCCGGTCACCTGTACGTTGTCCGCATTCTTTTCCAGTTTGGCCACCCGGACCCCCAGGTTGTCCAGTTCATCGGCAAATTCGCTGACCAGTTTGTCATCCGCACCGATAGCACCTTTGGCCAGAGCCTTGGCAACGATCTGAGCCATTTCATAACGGGTCATGGTCTTGTCGCCTTTGAAGGTGCCATCAGGATAGCCGTCAACTACGCCGGCAGCAGCCAGTTTGGCAACAGCGCCGTAAGCCCAGTGGCCAGCAGGCAGATCGGAGAAGGGATTGGCAGCGAAAGCGGTAGCGCTTACGCCCAGAGCCATGGCCATGGCAAAGACTAAGGATTTTTTCATTGGAGATTCCTCCCTGATGTTATTTTTATCCAGGCAGTTCCTTCTGTTTTCTCCATTCCCGCGAGTCTCCTTGTTTCCTCTGTTCCTGGCAGAAAATTCCGGTCCCTGACCGGGATAAAGCAAGTGTGAATTATTTGTCATCTTTCATAAATTTACCATATTTTGAATGTGAATGCAACGAAGCAAGGTAAATGATATTACAGAAGTTGTTTATTATACTGTTTGAAACAATTTTGCATGTATTTTTATAAAAAAAGACGGTTCCCGAAGGAACCGTCTTCTGGTTTGTTCTGTAATTAGAAGGTAACAACCATCTGAGACCACAGAGTCTTGTTGTGATCGCTGGTGGAACCTTTGTCTTTCAGATCATAATATTCAACCTGAGCCACCATATTCTTGGCAACAGTCAGGTTGCCGCCGACCATCCAGCCTTTGAAGCCGTCCGGACCGAAAGCATCATAGTTGCCGTTCATGGTGTGGGCAATGTAGGTAGCGCCGCCCTGATCGTAGTATTTACCGAACAGACCCCAGGAACCAGCTTTAGCAGCAGAAGCACCCTTGTAGGCCAGAGTAGCTACCCAGCCATCATTGTCGGGTTCTACGCCATCAATCTTTTCATCGGCATCGCCGTGCAGGTACATAGCGCCGATCTTCCAATCGCCGGCTTTGTAGTTGGCAGCAGCGGTCCAGATGTTGTCAGAACCTTTAACCCAGTTGGTATCCAGGTCTTTTACATGCAGGTAGTTGGCTTCCAGATTCAGGTTGCCGATGTCGCCGCCCAGTACAGCCTGGGTGAATTCGCCGGCTTTGGATTCTTTAGCTTTGGCTTTATCAGCAGCAGTGGTCTTATCAAAGCCAGTCCAGCCATAAGTATCGCTGTTGGCCATCTTGCCCCAGGTTGCGCCCAGATAGGTAGCACCGAATTTGGTGTTGGCGTTTACAGCATCCACACGGGTATCATAAACGTTACCTTCAGCATAGGTGCCGTTGTAACGGCCAGCAGTCATGTTCACAACGCCGATGTTACCGGTCAGGTAAGCGCGCTGGAAGTCAGTGTCGTTATCGCCGGAATCATTGGTACCTTTGTTGTTCCACTGCTGTTCGTTCTGCAGCATGCCAACATAATGCCAGTTGTCGTTCACTTCGCCAGTGAAGAACAGACGGGACCGGGTCTTGGTCACACTCTTCTTACCGAAGTCGCCGGTAGTATGAGCATAGTGGGTACGGATGTTCCCGGTGATCTTTACGTTGTCAGCGTTCTTTTCCAGTTTGGCAACGCGAACACCCAGGTTGTCCAGTTCATCAGCGAATTCGCTGACCAGTTTGTCATCAGCACCGATAGCGCCTTTGGCCAGAGCCTTGGCAACGATCTGAGCCATTTCATAACGGGTCATGGTCTTGTCGCCTTTGAAGGTACCATCAGGATAGCCGTCAACTACGCCGGCAGCAGCCAGTTTGGCAACAGCGCCGTAAGCCCAGTGGCCAGCAGGCAGGTCGGAGAAGGGGTTGGCAGCGAAAGCAGTAGCGCTTACGCCCAGAGCCATAGCCATGGCAAATACTAAAGATTTTTTCATGGGATATTCCTCCTTAGGAATCACAGAGTGAATTCCCCTGGAACGTCCGGCTGACCTCTGCCGCGAGTATCCTTGTTTCCTCTGGCTCTTTCAGCACTCTGTCCCTGTGAAATTCACAATACTATTGTGACAACTTCTTGTCACGGTGTTATTTTAACACAAGATTACAGAAAAAAGCAAATTTGTGAACTTATTTTGGCTATAGATTACATTATTATTTATTTTATTCTTTATAGTTCATGTTTTTATCACACATTTTAAAATTTATAGCACGAAAAAAGGACGATTCCAAAGAATCGTCCTTTTTGTATTGGTGATGGAGAACCCACCACCATGCTCCGCATGATCCCCCGCCCTTAAAAAGGGCGGATATAGAAGGGACTGGCTGGGTCCCCCGCCCTTAAAAAGGGCGGATATAGAGGGACTGGCTGGGTTCCATCCTAAAGGGATGGATACCCAAGGAGGAATGATTGAATTAGAAGGTTACTACCATCTGAGACCACAGGGTCCGGGCATGCTGATCGGATTCTTTGCCCTTCAGGTCGTAGTATTCCACCTGAGCCACCATGTTCTTGGCCAGGGTCAGGTTGCCGCCAACGTTGTAGCCTTTGAAGCCTTCCCCGTTGAAGGAATCCCACATACCGTTCATGGTATGGTAAATGATGGTGGGAGCTCCCTGATCATAGTACTTGGCGAACAGGCCCCAGGAACCAGGTTTGGAAGCAGCAGCACCCTTGTAGCCCAGGGATACTACATAACCGTCATCATCGCCGTTCTTGTAGTCGCTGTTTGCCAGGGTGTCATCGTCACCCTTCAGGTACATGGCCCCGATCTTGAAGTCGCCGGCTTTGTAGTTGGCGCCAACGGTCCAGATCTTGTTGTCCCCGGTGAGGCCGTTGTCGATGTACGGGTTTACATCATCGGCCTTGGTGTAAGTGGCAGCCAGGTCCAGGTTGCCGATACTGCCGCCCAGTTCGGCATTCCAGAACTTGTCTGCTACGGAATCATCTTTGGTCCATTTACGGCCAGCGATGGTTCCCAGATCGCCATCCGTCCAGCCATAGGTATCCTTGCTGGCCATCTTGCCGTAGGCAGCGCTCAAATAAGCCTGGCCGAAAGGAACTTTAAACTGAACCGCATCTACACGGTCATCGTACACATTGCCTTCAGCAATGGTCTTGTTGAAACGGCCGGCCTGGATATTCCAGACACCGATGTTGCCGTCCAGGTAAGCTCTCTGGAAGGAGGTGTCGGAATCGCCGGATTCGTTCTTGCCCTGGAAGTACTGGTTGTTTTCCAGCATGGAAACGTAATGCCAGTTGTCGTTGACTTCACCGGTCAGGAACAGACGGGTACGCAGACGGGACTGGGATTTGTCGGCTTTGCCGGTGGTCTTGCCACCTTCATTGTTGTAGTAGCTGGCACGGACGTTGCCGGTGATCTTTACGTTGTCAGCGTTCTTTTCCAGTTTGGCAACGCGAACACCCAGGTTGTCCAGTTCGTCAGCGAATTCGCTGACCAGTTTGTCATCAGCACCGATAGCGCCTTTGGCCAGAGCCTTGGCAACGATCTGAGCCATTTCATAACGGGTCATAGTCTTGTCGCCTTTGAAGGTGCCATCAGGATAACCGTCAACTACGCCGGCAGCAGCCAGTTTGGCAACAGCGCCGTAAGCCCAGTGGCCAGCAGGCAGGTCGGAGAACGGGTTGGCAGCGAAAGCAGTAGCGCTTACGCCCAGAGCCATAGCCATGGCAAATACTAAGGATTTTTTCATAGGAAAACACTCCCTTGAATGATATTTGTCCTGCCCCCGGGTTTCCTTTCCGGCATCCTCCAGATTTTTCCGTGCGAGTATCCTTGTTTCCTCTACGTACACATTCCGGATTCTTCCATCCATTGGCCCATCAGCGGGACTGTGTGAATTTCTTCACACTGCCAGTGTAGCATTTGGACAAAAAAGAAACAAGACACCTGGGGGAAAGTTTCCACTTTCGCCTGATTATGCCTTGTTTCTTCGTATTTTACAGGAGTCATTTTTGTGACTTACCAGTCCGTTGTTTCACTGTTTTATCACAAAGGAATCTTTTGACCAGTACCACGGCTGCTAGTCCATCCACTGCGGACGGTTCAGAAAGCAGGGCCGTGGGCAGCAGCTTTTTCCATCCCCGGGGCGGATTCAGCTGCCAGTAGAGTTTTTTGGCTTCCTGGGTGCTGCCGTATTCATCCACTTCATAAAGGGGCAGCTGGGGAAACGCCTCCGCCAGCTGCCGATGCATGGTCTTTGAAGTTGTGCCATCCCCCAGCACGCAGCCGGAAGGACGGTCATCGCCCAGAAAATCCTTCAGATGGTCCAGGAACCCTGCCGTAGGCAGGATGGCCTGGCGGACCAGGGTTCCATCCCCGGCCACCAGGGCGGCCCCAGTTTTGTCCCGGCCCGGATCCACCCCCAGATAAAGCTCAGTTTTGTTCACGAGGCAGACCTCCCACGGGACGGATTTCCAGATCCAGCAATACAGGCCCGGCCACGGTAATATCCCGGCGGGCCTTGGCGGTGATTACCACTTTGCCGCCCAGGCTGCGGATCTTTTCGCTGGCGTTGGACAGTTCGGTGCTGGTAATGGCCCCCACGTCCCCGGTAATGGGATTGGGGATCACCCCGTCGGCCTGGGCTGCCCGGTTCACGGCCTTCAGGAAGGCCATGAGGGCCAGGTCGGATTCGTTGGAATTGGGATCCACGGTAATAGACTGGGTAAGGATCAGGGTATCTTCCGGATAGACCACCTTGTCCCCCACCATTTCCAGGCGGGATACCACCACTTCTCCAGACAGGATGTTGCCGGCGGCGCAGAGCCGGACGTACATGTCCCCTTTGGCTTTTTCCAGGTTGGAAGCAGCATTCTCCACCGCTTCCCGGCTGAGCCAGATCACCGGTGTGGAAGGATCCATCCCGATGCGGCCGGCTACCTGGATGTTGGCCTGGTTCAGGAATTCCTGGAGCTGTTTCTGGGTGTTTTCTTCGCTCTGGCCGCTTTTCAGCACCCCGGAATAGAGGATTTCGCCGCTGCGGAACACCACATGGCCCTCCCGGACGGCCACAATGCCTTCCCGGAGTTTTTTGGCGGTGTCTTCCAGGGATTTCACGTCCTGCTGGAGCTGGTCACGGGCGGCTTCTGCCTGGCGCACCTGTTCCTGGGCCTCCTGGAGACGGGTGCTGGCTTCCGCATACCGGGCCTGGAGCTGTCCCAGGTCGGCCTGGGCCTGCTGCATCTGGGCCTGGGCGTCCTTCATCTGGGCTTCAGCAGCAGCCTTCTGCTGCCGTGCCTGTTCCGCAGCCTGGGTGGCTTCGCTAATTTTTTGGTCCAGTTCTTCGATTTTGGCACTTTGGGCGGACAGTTCTTCGTTAGCCTTGTCCCGGGTGGCGGTAAGAGAGGCAATTTCCGCCCGCATCTGCTTCATGCCGAACAGAGCCGTGCGGACCTCCTTGGAGGCAATGGTCAGGACGGTGATGGTCAGGGCGGCAACCAGCATGCCGCTGACAATTGTCATGACCACGGAGGTGTCATGAGGGCGCAGGCCAAAAAGCCGGAGCCGTTTTTTGCCGATTTTGCTTCCCAGTTTGTCTCCCAGATAGGCGATCAGTCCGCCCATCAGGGCCAGAACCAGGATCAGGGTAATGCCGGTCATGGGATGCGCTCTCCTTTCGTGTGTATATTATCCTGTACATTATAGCATAAAACCGGGGCTCGTGGATGAGCTCCGGTTTTATGCGGTCAGCGGCCAATGGAAAGCAGATGCTGCCGCATCTGCTTTTGAATATATCTGCCCTCCGGGCGGCCGGGACGGGCTCCCCTGCGGGGAGCCCCTACAACGTTGGTGTCGAAGATACAGCGGAAAATCTGTTTCCCGGACCGTAGGATCGGACATCTGATCCCAACGAGGTAGGGGCGCGCCAAAGGCACGCCCTTCCCGGCCTGCGGGGAGCCCCTACAACGTTGGTGTCAAAGATGCAGCAAAAAATCCGTTTCCCGGACCGTAGGATTGAACATCTGATCCCAACCAGGTAGGGGCGCGCCAAAGGCACGCCCTTCCCGGCCTGCGGGTTTCACAGTCAAGGAATCAGATCACCCTTTCCGGCTCTTCCCGGTCTTGTAATCGATGGTGATGCCGGGCTGGTTGTTGTAGACGAACACGTTGAACTGGACGCCGGCCCCTTTGTCTTCCACGCTCCATGCTTCCATCTGTACGCCCCGGGCCACCAGATCATTCCCCTGGAAAATGGGAGTTACCCGATACAACACGTGATGGTTGGTTTCTTTTACGTAGTCGGCCACCATATTTTCAAAGGGCAGCATGCCGGTAACATTGAGATACCGGGTGCCGGTGATCAGGTTTTTGGGGTTGGCGTTTTCCGCTGTCAGCTGATACCCGATGAGATGGCACCGGTTGTACAGATATTTCCCATCAATGCCCTCATACTTCACGGTCTGCCAGCCGGAGGGCTTGACGCTGCCGATGGGGCCCCGTTTCTCCGTAGGCATGGTTTGCCGGCTTACATTGGCATAGGCGGGGCCGCAGCGGCCCAGGCTGTCCAGGTCGCTGTACCGTTCAAAAGACTTTTTGGTCTTGTCCTTGTCGGGAAAATCAGGCACATTGTTGTTCAGCACCACATAGGGCTTGTTGGTAAAGGCAGGGATGGAAGAAAGGTCAAAGGAGGGCTGATTCTTCCCCACCTGCTGGGTCACCTTTGTGCTGTTTTTGGGAGCCGCTTTTTTGGCGGCAGGTTTGGTGGATCCGCAGGCGGTTAAGACCAGGGACAGGGAAACCAGGAGGGCGGACAGGAACGCTGTGAGTTTTTTCATTTTACGTATACCTCTTCTGTAATTTTGTCATGGGAAGAACCGGCAAAATCGGCGGTGGACACCTTCTGCCAGCCCTGATTCAGGTCGATGTCGAAGAAAAAGTCCCCGGGATAGGCCCGGTTCCAGCGGTAGAGGATGATCTTTTCGATTTTGTCCAGATAGGGAGCCGCAGAACGGTCCTCCAGCAGGCAGTATTCCCCGGGTCCGGCCTGGTCCAGGAAATCTTCCGCCACGCGGATATTGGCCGCTGGCGGGTCGAAAAGGCCGGCGGTATATGCATCCATCCACAGAGGTGCATCCCCTGTGAAAGCAAGGATACGGGCCCGGAGGAGCCGGTCCTGGCTCTGGCGCCGGTGGTTGAACAAAAGGCCGCCGGAATCATCGACGGCAGTGATGAGAAGCATGGGATTTCCCTCCTTGGCAGGTCGCGAGCCACAGGTCGCGGGTTGCGGACTTTGTTGGTGCAGCCGGAAGTACGGCTGCTTGTCCATATATGGTATTTATTATATCATACCGTGAACAAAAGTTCACGTTTCATTCGGATTTGCAGAACAATTGGCCCGCGGCCCGCGGCTCAGGGCCCGCGACCGCAAAAAAGCTGCCTTCCGGCAGCTTTTTGCTATACATTATCCTTTTTATAAATCATCCAGCACCCAAAGGCTCCGCAGAGAAGGTTGGGGGTGGCGGCGGCCAACAGGGGCGGGATCACGCCGCCCTGGCCCAGTCCGGTCATGAAGGTCATGATGGAATAATAGATGAAGATGAGCACCACGGAGAAGCCCAGGCCCATGGACGCCCCGGTCCGCTGGGATTGGACCCCCAACGGCACCCCGATGAGGGCAAAGAAGAAGCTGGCCAGAGGCACGGTGAACCGGCGGTAGATTTCCATTTCATACTTGCTGGTGGGCATGTACTGGCGTTTCAGGATGTCGATGTACATCTTCAGTTCCCCAATGGTCATCTGGTCCGGATCTTTCTGGTCCAGGGTAATGGCCTTGGGGGTCTCGCTGATGGGCAGCACCTGTTTGTCGAAGGTCATGGTCCGGGCCACCCCGTCTTTCCCGGTCAGGTCGGTGATGGTGCCCCCTTCCATGATCCAGGTCCCCTGGGTCCATTTGGCCTGGGGGGTCCGCTGGATCCGGGCCACTTTTCCGTTGTCCCAGTCTTCGATGGTAATGTCCTTCATCATCCCCTGCTTCTCGTCGAAGGTCCGGGCATAGGTAAGCCGTACCAGCTGGCCCTTGGACACCTGCTTGATCAGCACATGGTTCTGGGTCCGGGGCTTGGTGTCCCGCTTGATCTCCACTTTGATGATCCGTTCATATTCGCTTTTGGCAGGAGGCACCACCTTTTCGGCCCACACCACGGAAAACAGGCTCACCACGAACCCGGCAGCCAGGATGGGAGCGGCAATCCGGCGGAAGCTGAGCCCCCCGCTGCGCATGGCGGTGATCTCACTGTTGCTGGACAGCTGCCCCATGGTGAGCAGGGACGCCAGCAGCATGGACATGGGGAAGGTATAGTTGATCACTTCCGGCATGAGACACAGGAACAGCCGGATCAGGGAAGAATAGGAAGCCCCGTACTGGGTGATGTACTGAGTCACCCGGAACAGGAAGGAACTGGCCACAAAAATGGTGGAAAAGGCAGCCACCCCGAACAGGAAGGGCTGCATCATCTGTTTTAAAATGTACTTATCTAAAATGGACATGAGCAGCCTCACATTCTGAAATTATCGCCCAGATAGAACTTCCGGGCCACCGGATCTTCGGCCACCTGCTGGCTGGTGCCTTCCACCAGGATCTTCCCGGCGCTGAGGATATAGGCCCGGTTCACGATGCTGAGGGTTTCCCGGACGTTGTGGTCGGTGATCAGCACCCCGATGCCCCGTTTGGCCAGATGGGCCACCATCACCTGGATATCCGCCACCGCAATGGGGTCGATGCCCGCAAAGGGTTCGTCCAGCAGGATGAAGCCGGGGTCCGTGGCCAGGGCCCGGGCGATCTCCACCCGCCGCCGTTCGCCTCCGGACAGGGCACTGCCCTTGCTTTTCCGGATGTGGCCGATGTGGAATTCCTGGATCAGGTCTTCCATCTTTTGCCGGCGTTTGTCCTTGTCCGGTTCGATTTCTTCCAGGATGGCCATGATGTTCTCTTCCACGGTAAGTTTCCGGAAGATGGAGGCTTCCTGAGGCAGATAGCCAATGCCCTTCAGGGCCCGTTTGTACATGGGAAGAGCGGTAACGTCCTCGTCATCCAGGTACACATGGCCGGTATCCGGATGTTCCAGTCCTACGATCATGTAGAAGGAAGTGGTCTTCCCGGCACCGTTGGGCCCCAAAAGTCCCACAATGGTCCCCTGTTCCACTTCCAGGCTGACTTCGTTGACCACCCGCCGCCCGGCGTATTCTTTTACCAGTTTTTCCGCACGTATCTTCACTCTTGACTCCCTTTATCCAATTTCAGTCTGGCCGATGGTCATGAGATGGCCGGGCCAGTTGTAAAACTTATACAGGAATTCCGGCACATTGGCCAGCCCTGCCAGGCTGAATACCGGCTGTGCCCCGCTCTCCTCCTTCTGGGAGGTGCTGTCCTGGGGCATCACCACCATCTTCACGTTCCCTTCGCCCATGGCCACTTTGCCGCCGGCTCCGGTAATGGTCAGGGTATCCCCGCTGACGGTGTCGTCATTCTGGGTGGCGGTGGCATGGCCGATGAGCCGGATGGTGCCGTCGGCTTCCTTGGTATTGTAGATGGCCCGGTCTGCTCTGGCAGTCAGGTTCCGGGGCGGGCTGATCAGCCGCACGTTGCCGTCGGCGTTGGCCACGCCGGTGCCCATGTTGTATTTCATGTTGGCGGCATCCAGGCTGGACCCGTCATCCATGGTGAGCTGGGCCCAGGATCCAATGGTCTCCGCAAACTGGGCATCGGAATCGTAATCCACCTGGGCGGCCCGGAGGGTCTTATCCTCTTTCCGGAGCACCGCATTGCCAATGGCGGAAAGGAACTTTCCCTTGTTTTTGATGATCAGTTCAGAGCTGGTCAGATGGGCATCCTTCTGGTCCGCCACCACGGACCCGGTAAGTTTCCCTTCCCCGGTCTTGGTGTTGTAATCGGCTTCTTCCGCACTGGCGGTGCCGTCATCGTGACGGATCTTCACATTCCCCACGGCAGCAGCCTGGCCGGTCTTGAAATCGTACTGGACCTGGTCCCCGCTGATGGCGGATGCCGCCCAGCAGGCAGAAGTAACGGACAGAAGGCCTGCCAGGAGTCCCAGCACTGCAAATTTTTTCACTTTCAGCATTAAAATTCTCCCTTCTGTACGTGAGCATCCTCTTCCAGTTTGGCCTGGTCCAGGGCAACATTGAAGGTTGCCTTTTTCGCCGTGGCCACCGTATCGTCTTTCTTCAGCCGGACATTGCCCTCACCCACCACCATCTGATCTTTGTTAATCCAGGTGAATTTGTCCGCCACTGCGTCCCCTCCATCGGAGGTGGTGCCGTGAGGATTCTTGGTAAGGACCACGTCCTTGGTATCCATGTGGACTTCCCCTTCGTCAGCAGTCACGGTCATGGTCCGGCCGTCGTCCTGGTAAAAGGTCCCGCTGATGCCCTTCATGTGGGCCAGCTGGGCTTTTTTGTCATAGAGCAGGGACTGGACGGTAAGTTCCCAGACTTTTTTCCCGTTTTTCGTTTCCTGGATGGTGGAACCGTTCACTTCCTGGAGCACATCCTTGCCGTTGTCCTTTACAGTGCCCGCGGTGGGCTTGCTGCTCAGGAGCCAGGCAATGACGCCCCCCATCAGGAGCACAGCGGCTGCGATCACCAGCAGTGTACGATGTTTTTCTGCGAGCATGGAGACATCCTTTCTTTACCCGTTCCAGGGAGTGTTCCAGCGGTGCTGGAACCAGATCCAGTTGTCCGGATACTGGCGGATGATCTTTTCCACTTCCTGGGTCATTTTCAGGGTAATCTTATAATCATCTTTTTCCCGATTGCCGGTATCTTCATAGTAAATGGGTTCTTTCACAAACACCTGGTGGCCGTAGCCGCTGGGTTTGCGGACCATGAAGATGGGCACCACCGGAGCTTTGAACTTCCGGGCGAAATAGGCCGGCCCTTCCGGGGTGGAAGCCATCTTCCCGAAGAAGGGAACGAAAATCCCGTGATAGCCTCCGTCCTGGTCGGCGATGAGCCCCAGCATCCGTCCCTTTTTCATGGCACGGGCGCAGCCCAGGATCTCGTTGGTGCCCCGGGCGAAGATTTCCTGTCCCACGCCCCGGCGGAGCTCATTGAGGAAATCACTGTATACCGGGTTGGGCTGGGGTTTCTCCACGGCACTGAGGGGAAATCCGTTGAGGGCCAGAGCGGCTCCCAGCCATTCCCAGTTGTCCATATGGCAGGCCAGCATCACGACCCCCCGCTTTTTGGCCAGGGCCTCCCACAGGATATCCGGCCGGTCGAAGCTTACAAGACCCCGGATGTTGTCCTTGTTGAGAGCCGGCATGTAGAGGATCTCCATGGCGGTCATGCCCAGGTTCAAAAAGAGCCGGTGGATGATGGTTCGGGATTCCCGGGCCGTGACCCCCATCCGTTCCTGGATGGTTTTTTCCGCCCGCACCCGCTGTTTTTTGGCAATATGCCAGTATAGTTTACCACAATTCCGTCCCAGCCGCACTACGAATTTGTAGGGCAGCAGGGACAGGAACCGGCTCAGGCCTTTCAAAAATCCGTAAAGCATTACTGTCTGTCTCCCTGTCCCTGGATTTCGTAACTGCGGACGATGCCATCCCACAGGCCCTTGGCCTTGAGGATCCGTTCGATCACATCCCGGACGGCCCCGTGGCCGCCGTTGCAGGCGGAAACCAGCATGGCCCGTTCCCGGACTTCCGGGGCGGCATCCGCAGGAGCAAAGGTCACCGCCGCCCGTCCGAAAGCGGGCAGGTCGTTGAGATCATCCCCCATAAAGGCGGTTTCTTCCAGCGGAATGTCCAGTTCGTTGGAAGCCTGCTCCAGCACTTTGCCTTTGTAGACCACGTTTTCGTATATGGAGCTGATGCCCAGTTCCATGGCCCGGTGGAGAACGATTTCGCTGTGGCGGCCGGTAATGAGGGCCACCTGGATGCCGTGGCGGAGGGCCAGGCTGATGCCCATGCCGTCCCGGGCGTCAAAATGCTTGGACAGTTCTCCTTCCTGTCCGATGATGATGCTGCCATCGGTCATGACCCCATCCACATCCAGGGCCAGGAGACGGATCTTGGCCAGTTGTTCTTCTGTAATCATTTATACCACTCCCTGGTGTACCAGATCAGTAATATGCAGCAGCCCCACCACTTTCCGGTCCTGATCCACTACGGGCAGGACGGTAATGGGCCGGGGTTTGTTGGATTCCATAAGGTGCAGGGCTTCGGCGGCCAGTTTGTGATCCAGGATGGTCTTGGGATTTCGGGTCATCATCTGGGAAACCGGCCGGTTCAGGCAGTCCAGATCCTTGGCGATGCCTCTCCGGATGTCCCCATCGGTCAAAAGTCCCTGAAGATGCTGGTTGTCATCCACAACAGAGACAGCCCCCACGCCCTTGTCGGTAATGATGAACAGGGCATCCTTGACGCTGATGTCCGCATGGACCAGGGGATTTTCGTCCCCTTTGTGCATCACATCGTCCACCGTAAGCAGCAGCTTCCGTCCCAGGCTGCCCCCGGGATGGAAAATGGCGAATTCTTCCGGGGTGAATTTCCGGGCGCTGAGGAGTTCCATGGCCAGGGCATCCCCATAGGCCAAGGCTGCCGTGGTGCTGCTGGTGGGAGCCAGGCCCAGGGGGCAGGCTTCCCGTTTCACACCCACGTTCAGGACGATATCCGCATTTTTCGCCAGGGTGGATTCCGGATTCCCCACCATGGCGATGACTTTGGCGCCGATCCGCCGGATGGAGGGCAGGATGTTCAGGACTTCTCCCGTTTCCCCGCTGTTGGACAGGGCCAGGACCACATCCATGTCCGTGACCATGCCCAGATCCCCGTGGATGCCTTCCGCCGGATGGAGGAAAAAGGCCGGGGTGCCGGTGCTGGCCAGGGTGGCAGCGATTTTTCGGGCGATGATCCCGGATTTGCCCATGCCGGTGACGATGATCCGGCCTTTGCAGTGGAGGATCATCTCCAGCGCGGCGCCGAAATGGTCATCCACCCGGGGCAGCAGCTCCAGGATGGAATCCGCTTCGATCTGCAGTGCTTCTTTGGCTTTTTCAAACATACCGGTTACGCCTCCCTGCGGCCGATGGCGTCGATGGCTTTGGCGTCCGCCAGGACCTGTTCCAGATCATCCAAGGCAATCATGTTGGGGCCGTCGGACAAGGCTTCTTTCGGGTTGTCGTGGGTTTCGATGAAGAGCCCGTCAACCCCTACAGCAGCTGCCGCCCGGGCCATATGGGGCGCATATTTGCTCTGGCCCCCGGAGCTGGTGCCCTGTCCGCCGGGGATCTGGACACTGTGGGTCACGTCCATGATCACCGGGAAGCCCAGGTCCCGCATAATGGGCAGGCTGCGCATATCCGTCACCAGGGTGTTGTAGCCGAAGCTAACGCCCCGTTCGGTGAGCATCAGATTCCGGCTTCCGGAACCCACGATCTTGTTCACCACATTTTTCATGTCCCAGGGTGCCAGGAACTGGCCTTTCTTCACATTGACCACTTTCCCGGTCCGGGCAGCTTCCACCAGCAGGTCCGTCTGCCGGCACAGGAAGGCGGGAATCTGGATGATGTCCAGGACTTCGGCAGCCTTTTCCACCTGCCAGGTTTCGTGGACGTCACTGATCACCGGCACATTCAGATCTTTCTTGATCTGGGCCAGGATCTGGAGACCTTCTTCGATGCCCGGGCCCCGGAAGGAATCCAGGGAAGACCGGTTGGCTTTATCATAAGAAGCTTTAAACACATAGGGCAGGCCCAGCTTTTCACAGATGGCCTTGGCCCGTTTCCCGATGGCCAGGCTCCGTTCGTAGCCTTCCAGCACGCAGGGGCCGGCCATGATCAGCAGCGGGTGACCCTGTCCCACCTGGTAGGGTCCGATCTTGACGATTTCCATGGGATTACTCCTTTCCTTCCTGGTCCAGTTGGGCGAAGATTTCGTTGGCCCGGTCCAGATCAGCCTGGGTGTCGATGCCCACGCCCTGGAAGTCCGTAGCCAGGACTTTAATCTTTACGCCGTTTTCCAGGGCCCGGAGCTGTTCCAGCCCTTCCACCCGTTCCAGGGGCGTGGGCAGGAGCGCCGCAAACTTCAGCAGGAAGTCCCGGCGGTAGGCGTAGATGCCGATATGCTTCCATACCTTCACTTCCGGTTCTTCATTCCGGGGATAGGGAATCAGGCTCCGGGAAAAATACAAGGCGTAGCCGTTCTGGTCGGTGACCACCTTTACCGCATTGGGGTTCTGGTAGTCCTCCGGATTCATTTCCGTTTTGCAGGTGGCCATTTCCAGGTCGGGATTGTCTGCAAAGGCCTGGGCCAGGTCGTCGATGACCTGGGGCGGGATCATGGGTTCGTCGCCCTGGACGTTGACGATCACATCCACATCCTCGAAGTTGAGAGCCACTTCCGCCAGCCGGTCGGTGCCGCTGGGATGATCTTCGGAGGTCATCACAGCCCGGCCGCCGAAGGCATTGACGCAGTCCAGGATCCGCTGGTCGTCGGTGGCCACCAGCACTTCATCAGGGATCCGGGCCAGAGCGGCCCGTTCATAGACCCGCTGGATCACGGGTTTGCCATGGATCAGGGCCAGGGGTTTCCCTGGCAGACGGGTGGACCCGTAACGGGCCGGAATTACACACAGTACTTTCATTTGGACGGATTCTCCTTTTTAATGGCGGCTTTGATGGTATCGGTAAAGGCTTCTTCGCCGCTGGTAATCTGGATTTCCATATCCAGGATGTACAGAGGCACATCCCGGTGGAGGTAAATAAACTCTGTGGGGATTTTCACCGCATCTTTCCCGGTGGTGACCAGGGCTTTGACGCCCCGGCTGATGGCCCGGTCCATGATGTACTGCATTTCCACCATGCCGTAATCGTGGTGGTCCGGATACCGGATGGCTTCCACGATGTTCAGGCCTTCGGCGTTCATGGTCTGCTCAAAGGAAGACGGGTTGCCGATAGCGGAAAACACCATCACATGCTTGCCCCGGAGGGCTTCCAGAGGCAGGGCCTTGGACATGTCGTTCTTGTACCAGTCTGCGATCTCGATGTAGTCGCAGGGTTTATGGATGCTCTCGGCGATAGGAGCCGCCGGAGCGTATTTGTGCAGGGTGTCGCAGAGAGTGGCCCGGGAAATGGGGGAACTCTGGTCGCATTTGGTCAGGAGGAACAGCCCTGCCCGGCTCAGGTTGCTGAGGGGCTCCCGGAGCGTGCCCCGGGGCAGGATGCAGCCGTTGCCGAACATGTTGAGGGTATCCACCAGCACCACGTCCAGGTCCCGGTACAGCTGCCAGTGCTGGTAGCCGTCATCCAGGATGATCACTTCCGCCTTGAACTTGTCCACGGCGAACTGGCCGGTAATGGCCCGTTCCTTGCCGATGACCACCGGGATCCCCGGCAGCTGCTTGGCCATGAGGAACGCTTCGTCCCCGGCTTCATAGGCGGTCATGTAGATTTTCTTCCCGTCGGACACCACCCCGATCTTTTCTTCCCAGTGGGACCGGTAGCCCCGGTTCAGGATCACCACCCGGTAGCCCAGTTTCTGGATCATCAGGGCCACTTTCTGGGCGGTGGGGGTCTTGCCGGTGCCCCCTACGGTAATGTTGCCGATGCTGATCACGCAACAGTCCAATTTGGTCCGGGGCACCAGCCCGGCGTTGTAACAGAACAGCTTCAGCCGGACCCCGGCTTCATAGAGCACGGACAGGATCCGGAGGAAGGCCAGGACGCACCAGTCCAGGATTCCGTTGTCTTCCCCGTGGGAAAGCTGGATCAGGTACTGGGTCACCGCATCCCCGGGACGCATCCGGGGGCTCACTTCGTCGTTGATGTTCCGGGTATTGATCTTGTAATGGGTGTTCACCATGCTTTCGGTAGCAGTGAGTTCCAGCAGCTCCTTCAGGTAGCCGATGGTCCGCACGGCGGCGCCCCGGTTTTCCCGGATCACCTGGAGAGAGGCATCCCCCATCTTTTTCCGCAGGGCATCGTCTTTGAAGATCTTCAGGAACATGTCCGTCATTTCCTTGCCGTCATGGATCTGGACACAGGCCCCCACTTTGCTCAAAAGGGCGAAGGAATCCTTGAAGTTGGACATGCTGGGCCCCACAATGATGGGTTTGGCATGGGCTGCCGGTTCCAGCACATTGTGGCCGCCGTGGTTGATCAGGCTGCCGCCTACAAACACCGCATCCCCCACTGCATAGATCCGGCCCAGTTCCCCGATGGTGTCGATCAGGACCACCTGGTATTTGGGACGAGGATTGCTCATGGCCTTCAGAGAGGACCGAAGGCCCAGAGAAAGGCCGTATTTTTCCGCCAGCCGGGTGATTTCATGGATCCGGCCAGGCTTCCGGGGAGCGATGATGAGACGGGCCTGGGGGAATTCCTTCCGAATGTCCAGGAAGCTCTGGAACAGGGTTTCCTCTTCAGTAGGATGGGTACTGCCGGCCACGATCACCGGGTAGTCCTCTTCCAGCCCCAGTTCATCCTTGTACTGCTGGAGATCTTCCGGGGTCACTTCCGCATAGGTCTGGTCGAATTTGGTGTTGCCGGTCACAAAAATCCGGCGTTTTTCCGCCCCCAGATGCTGGATGTATTCCGCATCGATGGAGGACTGCATGCAGAACCGGGTGACGCTGCCCATCATGTCGGCCAGGATGCCGAACAGATACCGGTAGCTTTTCACGGATTTGTCGGAGATCCGGCCGTTGACCATCATCACCGGGATCCGACGCAGCTTGATGGCCCGGAGGAAGTTGGGCCACAGTTCCGTTTCCACCGGCATGAAGATCCGGGGCATGATCCGCTTCACAAAGGATTCGGACACAAAGGGTAGATCCAGGGGGAAGTAGATGATGGCATCGGCTTCCGGGATGATCTGGTGGGCCATGTTGTAGCCCCCGGTGGTCACGGCGGACACCAGGATCTTGGCATCGGGCATGGCCTTGCGGATTTCTTTCACCAGCGGGCTGGTGGCCACGATTTCCCCTACGGAAGCACCGTGGATCCAGATGCAGTTTTTATGGGCAACGGCTGCGATTTCTTCATCCCGGATGAACCCCAGGCTCTGACGGAACCGGCGGGGAAAGCCTTTTTCCCGGAAATACCGCCAGGTAAAGTAGGGCAGGATCACAAAGATGAACAAAACTGTGGCCAGGAAGTTATAAATATAGTACATACATTGACCTCGTTTTCATTGGGCTTGGCTTGCTTGGAAGGAAAGCGGCTGATCAGCGGGCAGGGACCTCCGTCCCGGCCGGTGCCGTTTCCTGGTCTTCCAGTTTCCGGACTTCCGCCTGTTCGGCTTTTTCCCGGTACTGGATATCGTGTAGGTGAGCATAAAGCCCGTGACGGGCCATCAGTTCCTCATGGGTGCCGGCTTCCACGATTTCCCCATGATCCAGTACCAGGATCTTGCTGGCGTTCTGGATGGTGGACAGCCGGTGGGCGATCACAAAAGAGGTACGGCCCACCATGAGCCGGTCCAGGGCTTCCTGTACGATCCGTTCACTTTCCGTATCCAGGGCGGAAGTGGCTTCGTCCAGGATCAGGATCCGGGGATCCTTCAGGATGGCCCGGGCAATGGCAATGCGCTGGCGCTGTCCCCCGGACACGTTGATGCCCCGGTCTCCCAGGTAGGTGTCATACCCCTGGGGCAGGTTCTGGATGAATTCGTCCGCATTGGCGGCCTTGGCGGCGGCCAGCACTTCTTCCCGGGTGGCATCCAGCCGCCCGTAGAGGATGTTGTTGTACACCGTATCGTTGAACAGGTTGGTTTCCTGGGGCACAATGCCCACCTGTTCCCGGAGAGAAGATACGGTTACGTCCCGGATGTCGTGGTCATCGATGAGGATGGCCCCTTCGGTCACATCATAGAACCGGGGCAGCAGGTTGGCGATGGTGGATTTGCCGGCACCGCTGGGCCCCACCAGGGCAATGGCCTGGCCGGGCTGGGCGGTAAAGGTCAGGTGCTTCAGGATGGGTTCATCCGGATTGTAGGAGAAGGACACGTCACGGAATTCCACCTTCCCTTTTACAGGAGGCAGGGCAATGGCATCGGCCTTTTCCGGGATCTTTTCGTCCAGGTCCAGGATGCTGAACACCCGGTCTGCAGCGGCCAGGGCTTTCTGGATGTTCCCCAGCACCCGGGCGATCCGCTTGATGGGGTTGGAGATATTCACGGCATAGACCAGGAAGGCAATCAGGGACCCGGCGGTAATGTCACCGCTGAGCACCCCCCGGCCCCCGAACCAGATAATGGCGGTGACCCCCAGGGCGGCGATGAATTCGATCACCGGGGACAGGGTGCCCATGAGCCGGACGCTTTTCATGTTGGCATCGAAGTTCTTCCGGTTGGTCCGTTCAAACCGGGCGATTTCATAAGGCTCCCGGACGAAGGACTTCACCACCCGGCTGGAAGACAGGGTTTCCTGGAGCACGGAGGTGATGTCGGCGGTGGCCTGCTGGATCCGGTGGCCGGTCTTCCGGATCTTCTTGCCGAAGAAATCCATGAAGAACAGTACCACCGGGAAGGTGCAGAAAGCGAACAGGGTCAGTTTCCAGTCCAGATAGACCATGGCACAGATGGAGCCGATGAGGACGGAAGTTTCCGTGATGATTTCCACCGAGTTGTCCACCATGGCGCTCTGCATGGCCTGGACGTCGTTGGTCACATAGCTCATGATGGTGCCCAGTTTGTTGGTGTCATAGAACCGGGTATCCAGTTCCATCATCTTTTTGAACACCAGGCCCCGGATGTCGATGACCACGCTTTCCCCCACATAGTTCATCAGGTAGTTCTGACCGTAGTAGGTAATGCCCCGGGCAAAGAAGATCACCACGATTCCCAGAGCGATCAGGTTCAGCAGCTGGGCATCGTTGTTGATGAACACCTTGTCGATTACGTCCCGGACGATCCAGGGCACGTACAGGTTGGCGGCGGAGGTGAGCACGGTGCAGACCCCTGCCAGGGCCAGACGGGGCAGATAGGGTTTGATAAAGCGCAAAATTCGCAGATAGAGGTTCATGGATTCTCCTTTGCTGTTTCAAGGATCAGACGGGCGGTCCGTTCCACGGCACCGGGCTGACCCAGCTTGGCAACGGCCTTTTGCATTTCTTCCCGGACAGCGGCGGCGTTGGCCGGCTCCAGGAAGTGGAGGACGGCGGCAGCCATGTGGTCCGGGGTCATGTTTTCCTGGATCAGTTCCGGAAGGATTTCCTTCCCGGCCAGGATGTTGGGCAGGCCGATGTATTTCACATAGACCATGTGTTTGGCGATCCACATGCTGAGAGGACTGGCGGTGTAGCAGATAACGCTGGGCAGCCCGCAGAGAGCCGCTTCCAGGGTCACGGTGCCGCTGGTGGCCAGGGCCACGTCGCAGGCCCCCATCACATCATAGTTGTGTCCTTCCACCACTTTCACCGGCACAGGACTGGTCTGGAGGATGGACTGGAGCAGGCCGGCGTCAATGGACGGGGCCTTCTGGAGGACGAATTCCGTTTCCGGCCGCTGCTTCCGGATTTTCGGCAGGGCCCGGAGCATCACCGGCAGCACCCCGGTGATTTCCTTCACCCGGCTGCCCGGGAGCAGCAGCACCACCGGATGGCCGGGCCGTTTGCCGATCAGGGCTTCCGCCTCCTGGGGGCTCAGGGTGGGCTGGACAATATCCACCAGCGGATTCCCCACAAATTCCACCGGGGCTCCCGCTGCTTTGTAGACTTCCGCTGCAAAGGGGTAGATGCAGGCCACTTTGGCGGCCAGCCGGGCCACGTCTTTGGCCCTCCCCCGGCGCCAGGCCCAGGCGGAAGGAGGGATGTAGGAAAATACCGGGATCCCCAGCTTTTTGGCTTCTTTGGCTACCCGCATGTTGAAATCCGGGTAGTCCACAGTTACGAACACATCGGGCTTCCGTTCCTCCATAAGACGGCGGAAAGCCTTCTTCAGCCCCAGCAGACGGGGCAGGGCCTGGAGGACTTCCACAAAGCCCATGACGCTGTAATCTTTATAATTGAACACCACTTGCCCACCGGCTGCTGCCAGGGCATCACCGCCCATGCCAAAGACTTGGGCCGTGGGGTCCTGCTGCAGGATGGCACGGGTCAGTGCAGCGGCATGAAGATCGCCGGAGGCCTCCCCCGCAGAAATGAAAACTTTTGTCACCCTGTTGTCTCCTCTCTCATCTGAACATAAATGTACAGTTTATTATATCACATAACAAAAAAGGGGGTGTGAAAAAATTCACACCCCCTCCACCGAAGCCAAAATGGGCTGTGAAAAAATGAAGATCATTTTTTCACAGCCCATTTTTATTTTCCTTCCGGATCCTTCATGGCCACCACCGTCAGTTTGTGACGGTTGGCCAGGTCCAGGGCCTTTTCCCGTTCCACCAGGAGGGTCCGTCCGGCTTCCATGACGATGCCGGCACAGCCAGATTCGATCATGGATTCCACGGTCTTCACCCCGACTCCCGGCATGTCGAACCGGTTGTCCTGGGCGGGTTTGGCGGTTTTGGCCACAATGGCCCCTTTGCCCAGTCTGCCGCCCCGGAGGATGCAGGCATCGGTGCCTTCAATGGCTTCCACAGCCATGATGGCCTTGTTCTTCACCACCACAGTCTGGCCGATGTCCAGGCCTCCGATCTTCTTGGCCATGGCAAAGCCGTACTTCATGTCTTCCCATTCTTCCGGTGTGGGCTGGCGTTTGCTCAGCACCCCTTCCAGGGGCATGAGATCCGTCAGGAACAGGGTCTGGTCCATTACATGGATCCCCATGTCTTCCAGCTTGGCCACCAGGGCGTTCATGATGGTGTCATCGTGCCGGTCCGGCAGGGACATAAGGATCTTGATGGCCTGCCAGTCCGGGACCAGGATACCTCCGGAATAGAGGATTTCCTTGGTCACCTTGCCGATCATGGTGACTTCATCCACCCCTTCCTGCTTCAGGGTCTTGAAGATTTTCCCCACTTTGCCGATGTTGATGGCATAGAAAGCATCCGCCTCTTTTTCCAGGTCTTCATGGGTGCCGGGGACCAGGGCCACAGCCACCGTCCGATAACCGGCCTTTTTCGCCCCCCGGACCACATCCACCGGCAGATGGCCCACCCCGGAAAGCACCCCTAAGGTCTTCCCCATAGGCTTACTCCCGGATACCGTGGGCGGAAGCCCGGCAGATGCCTCTTTCCACCGTGCGCAGGAAGCGCATGAAGTGTTCCACTTCTTCGTAACTGTCCAGTTCCAGTTCCATGGTCTTGATGGCATCGGACAGGGACAGGCCTCTCTTGTAGAGGATCTTGTAGGCTTTCTTCAGCTCCCGGCGGACTTCCATGGGAATGCCTGCCCGGGAGATTCCCACGCTGTTGAGCCCTGCCACATAGGCCGGGTTCCCGGCCACGATGACGAAAGGCGGAACATCCTGGGAGATCCGGCTCATGCCGCCGCACATGCAGTTCCGGCCGATTTTGGTGAACTGATGCACAGCGGTAAGTCCCCCGATGACGGCCCGGTCTTCCACGATCACATGGCCGGCCAGGGTGGCCACATTGCTCATGATCACGTTGTTGCCTACGATGCAGTTGTGGGCCACGTGGGTATAGGCCATCATCAACACATTGTTGCCGATCCGGGTTTCATTGCCTTCTCCCACAGCCCGATGGACCGTGGCGCATTCCCGGATGGTCACGTGATCACCGATGATGGTTTCCGTATCTTCGCCTTTGTATTTCAGGTCCTGGGGGACTTCGCCGATGCTGGCACCCTGGAAGAATTCGCAGTTCTTCCCGATGGTGGTCCGGCCGGTAATCACAACGTGGGGATGAATGATGGTACCTTCACCGATCTTGACATGTTCACCGATAACAGAGTACGGGCCAATTTTCACGTTGGGGCCGATTTCCGCACCCGGTGCAATAATGGCTGTCTCATGTATCATACTAGAATCTGCTGTCATTGTTTCACTCCACCTTTATTGTTTATTTTCCGCCAGCGCAAAGAAGAAGTCCCCTTCGCAGGCCGGCTCTCCGTCCACTGTACCTTCACAGTGGGCCACACCCATATTGCCTTTGATTTTGGTGATGATGGCGGTGGTCACCAGCTGGTCCCCCGGTTTGATGGGACGGCGGAAACGCACCTTGTCGATTTTCCCGAAGACGGCGATCTTGCCCCGGTTTTCTTCCGGATACAGCAGGGTAACGCCGCCCACCTGGGCCATGGCTTCGATCAGCAGCACCCCGGGCATAATGGGATTCCCAGGGAAGTGGCCGATGAACTGGGGCTCATTCATGGTGATGTTCTTGATTCCCACGGCCCGCTTCATGGGTTCCAGTTCGATGATCCGGTCCACCAGCAGCATGGGATACCGATGGGGCAGAATCTTTTGGATTTCCTGAATGTCTAATGTAATCATATCCTTACTCCTTATTTCTTTTTTCTCTTTTCCGGAAACCGGGGTATGTCTGGGATGATATTCATGGAGCCGCCGATATTCATCGATCTGCCGGGACACATTGTCGTTGAAGGCGTGACCGCTCTTCATGCAGATGATATGGGCATGGATGGGGCCCAACAGGTACATGTCCCCGATCACATCCAGGATCTTGTGCCGGATCAGTTCATCCGGGAACCGGGGGGTGGACAGGATCTTTTCCTTGCCGAACACCACCACATTGTCCAGGTTGCCTCCCAGGCCCAGGCCCATTTTCCGCAGCTGGGCGATTTCGTCTTCAAAGGCCACGGTCCGGGCGGAAGCCACTTCCTTCAGGAAATTATCTCCCTTGTCTTCCACGTCCATCACCTGGGTTCCCAGGAGAGGATGGGGATTGATGGAGGTAAAGGTGATCCGGAAGCCCTCGTAGGGCAGCACCACAATGGAGCGGTCTCCGTCATAATGGGAGAAGGCCCGGTCCACATGGTACACCTGGCGTTCCCCGTCCTGTTCCTCGATGCCCGCCTTCAGGATCTCATCGATGAAGGCCTGGGCGGAGCCGTCCCCCACCGGGGGTTCGGCAGAAGACATTTCCACGTAACAGTTGTCGATCTTCAATATGGCCAGAGCCGCCATGAGATGTTCGATGGTGGTGACGCTGGCTCCATTTTCTGTCAGGGTGGTGGCCCTGGTGGTGGCTGTAATGTTGGAGGCCACGGCACGGACCTGGGGCCGGCCTTCCATATCTGTGCGGATGAACACGATCCCCGTATCCACCGGCGCCGGGCGCAGGGTCATTTCCACCAGCTTCCCGGAATGGAGCCCGATGCCGTCACAGGAAGCCGCCTGTTTCAGGGTGTGCTGTTTTTCAATGGTCATAAATCACACGCCTTTCTTATACTTTTCATACCGTTTGCGGCCATCCTTCCAGCGGTCGTGGACCCAGAACCACATGGCCGGATCCAACCGGATTTCCCGCTCAGCGATGGCTACCAGTTCTTCCATTATAACACGGACGTCCTCTGAACGGTTAGCCGTTTTCTCCGTATGGAGGGACGGATAGATCCGGGCGGTCAGGGTTCCGTCAGGATTGTTGTGCATGAACAAGGGCACAATGGGAGAACCGAACATCCGGGACAGATGAGCTGCCCCCTGGGGAACCCGGGAAGGTTTGCCGAAAAACAGCAGATGTTCTCCGGTATGGGCGGAATCCTGATCGTACAGGATTCCTACCAGATGTTTCTTTTTCAGATAGCGGCCGATGGCCAGCATGCTGTTTTCCCCATGGTTGTAGGTTACATGCTGCCCCACCATCTGCCGGTAGTCGTTGATGAATTTATCCATGGCCCCGTTGTTCTGCTTCCGGGTAATGGACAGGATGGGATAGCCCAGAAGGGCCATGGAAGCCCCCAGCATCTCCCAGTTGCCGTAGTGGGCAGTGCACATGATCACCCCTTTGTTTTCGGCATAGGCCTTTTCCAGGTTCTCCAGTCCTTCAAAATGGACCAGCTGCCGGAAATTGTCTTTGGTGATCAGAGGATATTTCAGCACTTCGATGAGCATCCGGCCAAAGCGGTAGACGCTTTCCCGGGCGATCTGTTCCGCCTGCGCTTCATCCACCCCCAGGCAGTCCCGGATGTTTTCCCGGGCCATGTACCGGCGCCAGGCCGGCACCACCCGCCATCCCAAATGCCCCAGCACCCAGGCCAGGGCCCGGTTCAGACAGTCCGGCTGGTGGCACACCAGCCAGCTGATGAACTCCATGAGCTTGTACGCAGCCATCCTGCATCCTCCTTAAAAGGTAAGGTCCATCCCTCCGTACAGGTGATGGTCTCTCACACCCACCTGGGCCTGGATGAATTTCCCCACCGGGATGCCGGCGCCGTAGTTGAAATGGCTGCCGTCATATTCTCCCATGAGATTCATGGAAAGACCCAGGAGTCTGGTTTCTTTTTCCACAGCGTAGAAACCGTGTTTGTACTGGTCTCCGGTGCCCACCCCGCCGTGGATCTTCCAGCCGGCGGCCAGGGCCTTGGTGACAGCCACATAGCCCCGCCGGTCATTCCGGTCTCCGATATCCTCCACGCCAATGGCGATAGCAGGGGTCAGCGGGGTTTCCCGGAGCACCTGGAGTTTGGCGCTGACGGTGCCGTAGGATCCGTCATGTTTGGTATCCACATGGCTGCCGGCCACTTCGATGCCCAGAGGCAGGGCGATGTTGCCCCGTACATTCCGGCCTTCCTTGGTCCAGTCCAGACCGGCGGAAACATGGCCGGGCATCCGGACGTAGCCGGAAGGGGCATTGATGATGCCGCTGGTGCCGCTGGGAGTGGTTTTGGCTTCTGCAGCCCCAAAAGGCAGCGCCGCCAGGGCACACAGCAGGGCAGCGGTCAGTTGTCTCTTCATGGTTGTTCCTTCTTTCCTTTTTCCAGTGCTTCCACGGTTTTTTCCAGCTGACGGAGCCGTTTCAGGGCAGCTCCCAGCTTCCGTTCATTGGCGGTCTGCCGCAGCCAGTCCACATGGGGCTGGGCAGGGAAGCCGGCCCACACCACATTGTCCGGCACGTCGCTGATGATCCCGGTACGGCCGGCAAAGGTGCAGTTGCTGCCGATTTTCAGATGGCCGGCGGTAGCAGCCTGGCCCCCGAAGGTGGTGTTATTCCCAACAGTGACACTGCCGGAAATGCCCACATGGGCCACCAGGATGCAGTTTTCGCCGATGATGTCATTATGGCCCACATGGACCAGATTGTCGATCTTGGTGCCTTTGCCGATCACCGTGCTGTCCACGGTAGCCCGGTCGATGCAGGTGTTGCAGCCGATTTCCACATCGTCTCCCAGGACCACGTTCCCGGTCTGGAGCACTTTGGTGTGTTTGCCGTTGGCGGTGATGTACCCGAAGCCGTCTCCGCCGATGACACAGCCGGCCTGGAGAATCACCCGGTCCCCCACCACACAGTCTTCCCGCACCGTCACGTTGGAATACAGGGTGCAGTCAGCACCGATCTTCGCATGGCGTCCCACGTACACATGGGGATAGATCACCGTGTTGTCCCCGATTTCCGCATCTTCCGCCACATAGGCAAAGGGCAGGATGGCCACATTCTTCCCCACTTTGGCCGTGGGATGGATGAAGGCGTATTGGCTGATGCCCTTTTTCACCGCTTCCGGGGGACGGAACATCTGGAGCAGCACCGCAAAAGCGGCCCGGGGATTTTCCACGGCCAGTACAGCCTGTTCTCCCCTGAATTCCGCTCCCCGGGGAATCATGATGGCCCCGGCCCGGGACCGTCCGGCCACTTCCAGATAGGGAGGCACCGCAAAGGAAATCTGATCCTTCTGGGCTTCTTCCAGTCCATTGACCCCCTTGAGGACCATTCCGGGGTCACCCTGGAGGATTTCCCCTTTCAACAATGTTGCCAGTTCCTGTAAGGTTTTTTCCATTTCCAGCATCCTTTCCATTTCATGATGGTACGGGAAAAAGGGCGAACAGTGTCCGCCCTTATCGAATCTTATTTCATTGCTTTGATGATGTCATCGGTGACGTCCACACCGCCCTGAGGGACGGCTTCCTTCACCAGGATGGCGCTCAGGTTCTTTTCTTTGGCAACGGATGCGGCGGCCGCGTCAAAACTGCCTTTCACCTTGGCCTGGGCTTCTGCCTGGAGGCTGTGCATCTTCTGGCTCTTTTCCGTCAGAATCTTCTGGGCTTCTTCCTGGCTCTTGCCGGCGGTTTCCTGGTTCAGTTCCTCTTCCATGGCCTTGCCCTTGGTCTGGAGGTCCTGGGTGGCATCCTTGAACACCTGGCTTTCCGTCTGGACCTTATTCATGTCCACCACACCGAACTGGGCGTTCCGCCCGCAGCCAAAGGACAGCATGGCTGCTGCCACTACACAGAGAATCATTGCTTTTTTCATGTTGTTCCATCCCTCTTAGTAAACAATTTGCTGGACGACCATGTTCACTTCGTCAGTGATGTCGTCGGCGCTGATATTGGCTCTCGGATTCCGGAAAATCAGCGTGTATTTCCGGCTGAGATTGACTTTCTTAATGGCGCTGAGGATATCACTGTCGATTTCCTCCCGCATCTGTTTTTCCTTGTCTTCCTGCTGCTGGATCTCCTTGTCCATGGACTGGAGCAGTTTATCCAGTTCCGGCTGGCCTTCCTGGTTCTGGGGAGTTTTCCCGGTGAGAGAAAGCCCTGTCTGTTCCTGGACCACCTGAACGGCCAGTTCCTTGGAAAAGGCCTGGAGCCGTGCCTGGGAAGCAGCCACGTCCGCAGCCATCTGCTGCTGGAGCCACTGCTCCTTTTCCGCTTCCACATCCGCCCGGTCCTTCTGGCGTTTGTCCAACAGTTCCTGCTGTTCCTGGAGAAGCGCTTTCTGGGCTTCATCGCTCATTTTCACGCTGCTCAGCTTCAGCCGCAGGTTGAACAGAGGGATCCGGTATTTTTCTTCCACCGCATCCCGGTCCGCCTTCACCCGGCTTTCCGCTTCCTCTTTCAAGGCTGCCCGTTTTTTCCGGAGCAGGTCCTGTTCCTGGGCCCGTTTCTCCGCCACCTGGGCAGACCACTGGGCTGACTGGAACTGGCCCTTGCCGGCTTCCCGGACTTTCTTCATCTGTCCCAGGAGAGCCAGCTGCTGCTGGCCGTTTTCCTTCTGCCGTTCCCGCAGCCATTTGGCGGTTTCCAGCTGTTCCTTCCGGCGCTGCCATTCCTTGTACTTGGGGTGCTGTTCCACCAGCCGGTCCCAGTCCACCACGGCGAACCGTGGCTTGTCCTGCCGGAAGGGAAGCTGCCACCGGGAAAAACCGCAGCCGGACAGGAGAAGAAGACCTGCCAGCAGAAGACTGAGCCATCTGCCCATGAGCCATCCCCTCCTGTCCCGGAATTATTTCTTGGCTTTTTTCAGCTGGGCGGTTACATCCGCCGTAACGTCCAGACCGCCATAGACCACAGCACCCTGGTTGACCACCACGGTGAGGCCCTTGGTCTTGCCTACGGCCACAATGGCGTCATCCACTTCTTTCTTGACCGGTTCAATCAGTTCCTTCTGCTTGTCTTCCAGTTTTTTCTGGTATTCCGCAGCCAGTTTCTGTTTGTCCGCATCGCTCATGTTCTTGGACTTTTCTTCAAACTCCTTCCGGCTGTCTTCAGCAGCCTGCTGGAGCTGGGTCTGGGCATCTGCCAGACCGGGAGCCGCAGCCATCACCTGGTTGTAGTTCACTTTGCCGATGGCCGAATTCATGGTGGCGTCACCGCCTCCCAGGTTCTTGCCCTGGATGGCCAGGACGAAGATCCCAACCACCATAATGGCCGCAATAGCCAGAGAAATGACCTTGACATTTTTCTTGTGGGCCAATTCCATCATTTTACTATCCCTGCTTCCTTGTTATGCAATTTGTTTATCAGAACTGACCGCCAAAGCTGAAGTGGAAGCGGCCTCCACGGTCGCTGCTTTCCAGCCGGTAGCCATAGTCTAGCTTAATGGGACCCAGCGGGGAATTGATCCGGAGACCGATACCCACAGAGTTCTTCAGTTTGCCCAGGTCGTAATTGGATTCGTCGTATTCCTTGCTCCAGGCGTAGCCTGCATCGGTAAAGAATACCCCCTGGACTTTCTTGATGATGGGATACCGGAATTCCAGGGATCCCTTCACCATGCTGTTGCCCTTGAACTGGTCATCCCGGTAACCCCGGAGGATGTCGCTGCCGCCTAAGCTGAAGCGCTGGGACAGAGGCATATCCCCGTTGGCATAGCCGGCTCCCAGGTTGAGAGCCCACACATTGTCCTTGCCCATCCGGTAGTAGTACCGGTAGTCGGCCTGGTATTTCTGGAAGTTGAAGTCCCCGCCGAAGGAGGCCACTTCCACGGAATAGGCCGTCCGTTTCCCTTCCCGGGGATCGTAGATGTTGTCCCGGGTATCCAGGGTACGGGCAAAGGTGATGCTCCGGGTGATCCCGAAGTTCTTCTTCATCCGTTCGTGTTTGTCCCAATCGAAGTCGTCAGGATATTCGTGGATATAGTCATAGCCATTTTGTCCGGCTTCGAACCACTGAGTGCCGTAGCCGCTGACGGGTTTCTTGTATTTGTCGTCCCGGTTCTTCAGGGTGATGCTGTTGGTGATGAATTCGTTGTCGGTGACCCGGCTGAAGAACAGTTCCTCACCGGTACGTTTCTTGTAGTACCGGGCGATTTCATCCCCGTCCCGATTGTAGTCCACGTACTCGTTGGTCATGTTGTAGAAGGTGAAGCCGGCAGTAGTTTCCTTGTCATCGATCCAGGGCTTCACATAGGACACTTCGAAGTTGGCCTTGGTTTCAGAGTCGCCGCCGAATTCCCAACGGGCGCTGACACTGTCCCCGGTGCCCATGAAGTTCTTGTCCCCGATGCTGACCATACCCAGGAAGCCGTCGGCATCACTGTAGCCGGCGCCGATCCCGAAGGTACCGGTGCTGGTTTCCACCACGGACACTTCCACGGAAACAGTGTTGGGCATCTGGCCCGGGTTCAGACGGATGTTCACGTCTTCAAAGAAGCCCAGGTTGTAGATCTTCTGCATGGCCCGGCGGGCTTTCTTGGCATTGAAGGGTTCGCCCTTCTTCATGCGCATTTCCCGGATAACCACGTAATCCTTGGTCTTGGTGTTGCCCTTCACCCGGAAATCTTCGATGACCCCTTCCGCCACCTGGACGATAAGCCGTCCGTCCGGCTGCATCCGCACATCGGCCACTTTGGCCAGGATGTAGCCCTGCTGGCTGTAAAGGCTTTCCACCTTCCGGGCGCCGATGTTCACATCCCGGGAGTTCAGGACCTTCCCGATGGGCAGATCCAGTTCTTTTTTAATGTCCCCGGTGGAGATCACCGTGTTTCCTTCAATATCCAGGTCCGTAAGCACAGGATTTTCTTCCAGCTGGTATTTGATCTGGACCCCTTCCGGGACTTTGGTGAACACCGGACGGATATCGTAGAACCAGCCGGTTTCGTAGAGAGCCCGGATATCATCCTGGAGCCCTTCCTTGGTGAACTTGGTGCCGGCCGGCATCTTCAGCACGTCTGCCAGTTTGGCCGGATCCTCATGGGAGGCGCCTTCCAGGGTCACTTTGGTCACTGTCTGGCCGATAAAGGGAAGGGATTCCTTTTCCACTTTGGCATACTGGTTTTCCTGGGTGGTGATATCATAGTCGGACAGGACGGACTGCTGGAGGATGCTCCGGCCCGGCAGCTGCTTGTTCTGGGCTTCCTGGATTTCCTTCTGCTGGGTCATCCGGGCTTCCAGCTGTTCTTCATCAGCCTGGGCCTTTTCCTGTTCCTGTTCCAGTTTCTTCTTGCCGACCTTTTCGATATAAGTGACACCGTTCCGGCGGACTTCCCGATATCTGGGCTGTTCTTCTCCAGCAGGAGCTGCTGGAGCAGCCGCTCCCGCCGGCTGGGCAGCAGTCTGGCTCTCCGGAGCCACCTCGATGGTTCCGATGCCCTGTCCTTCTTTGGCGGCCGTTTTGTGCGGCCCCAGTTCCACTTCCTGGCTGTGGGTGATTTCTGCGGCATAGACCGGAGTGGTCATGGCCAGAGATGCCAGGACAGCGACGGACAGCTGCCGCCAGTTTACATGTTTTTTCATAGAGTACCCTCCGTACAGGTTTTTGCTGTCAGTATCTACTTGAAAATCAACGATTAATTATACCATATCCCGTTTATTATACCTTCTATGGGATAATATTTCCAGTCCTGGAGTGTGAAAAAAGGGGTGTGAATAAATTCACACCCCGGTCACAGGCTGTTGCAAAGGCAACAGTCCCTTCTTTTAAAACCTCGTCCGATACTGTACCCCATACCACCGGTTGTTGTCTTCATCGATGGATACACCCAGATGGACTTTGGGAGCCACCCGGTACCCGGCGTACAGGTTATGTTCTTCTCCGTCGAAGCTGGTGGTATAGCCCAGCAGCAGCTTCCGGCCGAAATACCGGCTCAGCAGCACGTTGTACTGGCGCCGTTCCTGACCGGTGGCTTCGTTGGCCCGGTTGGTATCTGCGGAGAAGGATACCAGGTTCTGGACATTGCCGCTGTAGATCCGCAGTTCGTCCAGACCCAGGGCGTCCTTGATGGCGTCTTCCACATCCGCCAGGAAGGTCATCTGGAGCCCGGCATCCACCAAACCTCTCCAGGCATCGTCCCCCAGGCTGGCGTCGTCGGTTTTCAGGGTCAGGAACCGCTTCAGGGTGTTTTCATCCTGGGGCGGATCACTGGACAGTTTGATCACAATGTTGTCCAGGCTGAGCGGCCCGCTGGCCTTGGCCAGGATATTGTACTGTCCCAGACGGGTAAAGGCCGACATGTTCACATTGGGCACAAAGGTCCCGGGACGTGGCCAGTAGATTTCCCCGAACCCGATGTTGAACGGAGTGCCCAGATATTTCAGCCGGCTGCCCCGGTTCACCCGGATGCTGCCGTTGATCTGGGGGAAGGCCGTGCTGCCCATAATGTGGAACTGGCCTTTCAGCCACAGGTCCATAAAGGCTGCATTGTACAAATGGAGATTGTTCCCCAGGTCCACGTCGATATCCAGTCCGATGTCCGAATTTCCCTCCCCGAATTCCGGGATGGCGGACAGCCCCAGATACCCTTTGTCCAGTTTGATGTTCCCGCTGAGGAAGGGTTTGTTTTCCTTGTGCTCCAGGTCGAAGTTCCCGTTGAGTTTCCCCTTCACCATGGAAGAGACCAGTTCCACATCCTTGATGGCCAGATTCAGATGGTAGGGTTTCCCGGACACATCATTGAGAAGATAGGAACCGGATGCGGTGATGCTGCCGTTTTTCCCGGTAGTGGTGGAGAATTCCTTCAGGGTAATGGTCTTGCCGCTGAATTCCCCATGGAACTTCATGTTGTCGAAAGTATTGTCCAGGCCCCGGAACTTTACGGTACCCCCGTCCAGATCAATGGATCCGTTCAGGCTGTAGTCCTCCAGGGTACCGGTAATATCCACCCGGCCGCTGGTGGGGCCGTCCGCCCACTGGACCCATTTGGTCAGGGTGGGCAGGATGGCCAGGTTCCCGTTGTCCAGACGGACTTCCAGGTTCATCCGGGACTGGGGATTCTTCCGTTTGGCCACCGGCCGGAGCAGGTCCATGGGGAAAGTGCCGTAGGCACTGATCTTGTACACATCCCGTTGGATCAGGAACTGGTCCAGATGGAACATGTCATTCCGGAGGGTAACCATGCCGTACACATTGTCAAAAGCCACTCCGCTGATGCTTCCCTCCTTCATTTCCAGAGAGAAGTTCCCGTTGGGATCGTCCAGGTTCCCTTTCAGCTGGGCCACAATGTTCAGTTTTCCGTTCACATCCGGAGGATTGTCCATGCCCACGGTGAGCAGCTTGGCATTGGCGTCACTGGTGGCCAGTTCCAGGTCGATAGTCCGTTTCCGCATGTCAAAGTTCCCCTGGGCGGCCAGGAGCCCGCCGCCGCTTTCCTGGGCCTGGAGCTTCCGGATCTGCCACAGACCCATATGGGTGTAAATATCGAAATCCGCCGAAGCAAAGGGCACTCCGGCCACTTTCCCGTCTTCCACTTTGCCGATGATGGTCATGCCAGTCCGGGGGCCGTCCGGATTGGCTTCAATACGTCCGGACAGATAGCCGTCCACGTCCGCTTTGATGCCCCCCATCTGGAGCAGGGACCGGACATTGCCTTTGGTTACGTCCACGGTCCACTGGAACAGCTTCCGGTCAAAGTCGAATTTGGCTTTCAGGGCATAGTCCCCGCCGGTTTTCTGCTGGAAGGTTCCCTGGAAGGTGTTTACATGGCCGGCCTGGCTCTGGAAGGACAGGGCCAGCCCGGTGAATTCCACTCCGTTGATCAGCACGGAATCCGACGACAGGACCCCCTGGAACAGGGGCCGGCTGGTGTGGCCGGTAATGCTGCCGCTGAAGTTCACGAATCCGGCCAGGTCCACACTGTCCTTCAGCCAGGGCAGCCGGAGCAGGTTGATGTTTTTGGCGTCCATCCCCAGATCCAGGAACCCGTCCCGGCTGACGGTGCCGCTGAACTGGGCAGCGCAGGTCAGAGCCTGGACATGGAAATCTTTCAGAAGAAGGAGCTTCCCGTCATAGGTGTAGTCTCCGTCCACTTCGTCCACCAGGAATTTGTTTACGGACCCGTCCCAGGCGTGGACATGGCCGGTGAAAGAAGGATTGGACAGGGGCCCCTTCACGGCAATGGTATTGGTCAGATTCCCGGTAACCGGCCAGGGGGAATGGAAAGCTTCGCTGAAGGGCTCCAGCCGGATGCCCCGGGTTTCCAGGGTCAGGTCCAGCTGAGGCTCGCTGCCGGAAAGGTCCACGCTGCCGTCCAGTGCATGGGTGCCCTGGGCCAGGTTTACTTCCACCTTGTGGAAGCTGGCTTTCCGGTCCTTCCATTCCAGAGCTCCGTGGGCTTCCTGGATGGTCTGGCCCAGCAGTTCTCCCTCCCGGAAGGAGAAGGCCCCGAAGGCTCCCGGTGCGTCGGCGGTACCGGACAGGAGCAGGTGGGTGGAAAGCAGACCTTTGCCTTCCTGGCCCACAGCGGCCAGGAGAGGATCCACCGGCAGGTCGGTAATATAGATATCTCCCTGGAGCTGCCCCCCCTTCAGACTGGCGGTGCCGGCCAGGGCGCCCCCTTCTTCCGTATAGCCGGAAATCCGGCTGAGGGTGAAATTGCTGCCGTCCACGGATCCATCCAGGGCAATCTGCTGGAGCTTCAGGTTCCCCCAGGCAAGGGACAGATCACTGGAAAGGGTTTCCATCTGGAGCGTCCCGTCCTGATACTTTCCTGCGGCATAAAGGGTGCCGTCCAGGATCAGGCTGCCCAACCGGGGTACAAAGGTTCCGGCGTCCACCTGGTCTGCCGTAAGGGCCGCCTGCCCCTCCTGGGCTTCCCAGTCATAGGAGGCTTCGACCGTAACAGAACCCCCTCCCAGGCTGGCTTTGGCCCCATCGGTTTCCACCCGGTGATCCCGGAAGGAGAAGGGCAGGGTCACCTGGTCCGCCTCATAGCCCTGGAACGTCAGGGCCGGACTGGTGAAGGTGCCGCTGCCGGTAAGATCCTCTTTGGTCCCGTCCACAGCCAGAGTGCCGCTGACAGTGCCGGTTACAGGCAGATCCAGAGGCAGAGCGGACAGGTCAAAATCGTCCAGATCCGCCTGGAGTTTTTCCGCCCGGGGATTTTGGAGATCCGTCAGATCCACGCCCCCGGATACACGGATTTTCTGCCCGTCCACCGTCACTTCCAGATCCCGGGCCTTCAGCCGCAGCTGATCAAAGGAAAGGCCCCCATCGGCTCCCAGAGCCAGATCATGGCCATTCCAGCTGTAGACGGCCCCCACCTGGCGCAGCTGGGCCCGGCCGGAAAGCTGGCTGCCTGCCGCGTTGTTGGTCCAGGTGATGGAAGCATCCGTCAAAGCCCCGGTAAGCTCCGTCACCGGCAGGAACTGTTCCGCCAGAGGGCTGAAATCCTGGAGTCCCATGAGATCTGTCTGGGCGGTCAGGGTTCCCTGCCGGTCCGTGTCCAGGTTACCGGCTACATGGATGGACTGATTTTTCCGGGTCACCGTCAGATCCAGGGCAAAGTCCGGGTTCCGGGCCGGATCGATGGTCCCTTCCACCCTGGCATCCCAGGTGCCATAAGGCAGATGAAGTTCCACCCGGCCGTTATGGATGGCAATGAGAGCTTTGAAATCGGTGCTGGAACTCTGGCTTTCCTTCAGGAGATGGGCCACATTCCATTCCTGTTTGTCGTCCTGGACCAGGTACAATTCCGGCTCATCCAGGGTGATCCGGGTCAGGATCCCCACCGAACTGCTCCCGGAAAGGAACTTCAAAGGATCCACCTGGAGGGACAGGGCCGGGATTTTGGCCACCAGGTTCCCGCCGGCATCGGTCAGCTGGAGGTTCCGGGCGGTGAAGGTCAGGTCCGGGCTCACTTCCATGGTTTCCATCTGCAGTTGTCCGTTAATGTATTCCCCGGCGGCGTTTTCCACCAGAGGGACGGCCCGCTCCAGCCCTGTAGGAAGGAGCAGCTTCCACAGGACCAGGTACAGCAGGACCAGCACTCCGGCCAGAACGGCCAGCCGTTTTTTACCTTTGGTACCCATCAGGGCCTCCATATCGATTGTCGTGAATCGTGGGTCGTTCATCGCGAAACCCACCACCATGCTGCGCATGGTCCCCCGCCCTTGAAAAGGGCGGATATAAAGCGCGGGCTGCTGCCCGGCGCTTACAAGGGAAATGCAAATTAATTAATTTATCATACACAACATAAGTATAACAGGTATAGAGGGAAAAAGAAAAGGGCTGTTGCCTGCGCAACAGCCTCTTCTTTGCTCTTTTATTCGTTTTCCACAGGAACACCCATGCTCTGTTCCAGCAGGGCAGTGGAAGTATTGTAGTCATACAGGGCCTGGATGTAGTTGTTCTTGGCGGTGGTGAGAGCCACGGACGCATCCATTACGTCGGTGTTGGTCCCTACGCCGGCCCGGTACCGGAGCTGGGCGATACGGTAATCTTCTTCCGCCTGGGCCACAGCCACTTCCGTGGTCTTGATCCGTTTTTCCGCTTCCCGCATGCTCAGGTAACTGGTCCGTACGGCCAGGCGCACCTGATCACTGATCTGCCGGTAGCTTTCCTGGGCTTTCACCACATTGGCCTTGGCTTCCCGGACTTTGGCGGCGTTGACCCCGTAGTCCCAGATGTTCTGGGTGATGTTGAGCCCCACCGTCCAGTTGTCCCGGTTCTGGCCCGGGAAGGTATCATTGCTCCAGGCGTTGGAAGCTCCCAAGCTTACCTGAGGCAGGCTGCCGGAGTTGGCAATCTTCTGGGCGGCCTGAGCCATACCCACGGAGGCTTCCGCCTGGTGGATTTCCGGCCGGTTGGCCATGGCATAGGTTACGCAGTTGTCCAGGGTGTAGTCGTTGGGTTTGTATTCCAGTCCCTGGCTCAGGTTCAGCCGGGTGGCAGTGGGCAGCCCGATTACGTTGTTCAGGGAGGAAACAGCCACTTCATAGTTGTTTTCCGCCTGGGTCAAGGTCTGCTGGGCGTTGACCAGTTCCACCTGGGACCGGAGCACGTCGGCTTTGGCCACTACCCCTACGGCAAACTGGGCCTGGGTGTTCTTCAGATGTTCATCCAGACGGTTCACGGTTTCCTTGTCCAGGTTCACGGTGTTGGCGGCCTGGAGCACATCATAGTACCCCTTTTCCGCATTGTACCGGGTGGTCTGGTAGGAACTGCTCATCCCATACTGGTAGTAGTCCAGGTTCTTTTTGGCCTGGTCGATGACCCCTTCCAGACGGCCTCCGGTATAGATGGGCACCGTAATGCTCACTTGATTGGAATGATTGTTGCCGATGACATTGGACTGGTATTTTTCTGTACGGCCGCTGGTATGGGAGAAATCAATGCTCCCCCACCGGGCCCCCTTGGCCTGGTCCAGTTCCGCCTTGGCCGCATCCAGTTCAGCGGCAGAGATCTTGACGCTGGAGTTGTTGTCCAGGGCCATGCGGACAGTTTTCCCCAGATCCAGGTTTACGGTTTCCGGGGTGGCGGCCCCCACTGTATGGATAGAAAGGGCGCTCAGGATGACAGCGCTCAGAATCATGCTTTTGGTATGGAAATGCTTCACAATCAGACCCTCCTGTACTTTCTGACTACCTAGTCAGCTTTTATTATTATAATCAGTTGAAAAAGTAAAGTCAACCAAACACTTTTTAAACTTTTTGTCAGAATCTGGCCCGAAGCCCCAGGTAGGTGGTGTCGGAACCATGATCAAGCACGTCCATGCTCTCTCCGATCAGGGAAAGTTTGGGACTGAAGGCCCATTCCGCCCCCACTTTCAGTTTGGCATCATCGAAATCATAGAAATCGGTGAACAGCTTGAATTTGGGAGACAGGATCCAGTCGGCTCCCACGCCGAATTCTCCTTCCATAACACCGGCCCGGCCCCAGATGTACTTGTTCAGCTTTTTGTTGTAATGGAAGTCCACTTTGTCCCGGTCCCCGATGTCCGAAACCCCCAGATAGGCATAGGTATCTTCCTTCAGGGGCAGCTTCACTCCCATGTCCGTCCGCCATTTGCCTTTTTTGTCATTGTACAGCACATCCGCCTGGACCTGGGCATCGGTGACCACTCCCAGGATCTTGTCCGCCTTCACAGTGGTGGATTTGGCATGGTGGATGGTCTCCTTCAGGTCCTGCTGAGTCTGAGGGTCGGTGACCACATTCTGCAGGGCCTCCGCCGTGTTCTGGATCTTCTTGCTG
Organism: Acidaminococcus sp. HCP3S3_G9_1; assembly: GCF_052122455.1. Taxonomy (NCBI): domain Bacteria; kingdom Bacillati; phylum Bacillota; class Negativicutes; order Acidaminococcales; family Acidaminococcaceae; genus Acidaminococcus; species Acidaminococcus sp. HCP3S3_G9_1. Next base: position 160,239 of record NZ_JBQKCH010000002.1, read on the forward strand.
GCATCCGCCATATTGGCTGCCATGGCTGCCACGTTCTGACCGGTGGCTCCATCAGCATCCGCCTTGTCCATAATGCTGTTCATATGGACGGACATTTCCTTCATCTGGCCCACCATGGTGCGGATATCACCCTGGTTCTGCTGGGCCATGGTGGCCAGGGCCTTGGTGAAGTCGTTCATGTTCTTGGCCACTTCCCCGGTCTGGACAAAGCCTTCCCGCATGGATTTCTGCACGTTCTTGTCTCCGAACACATTGCTGAAGGCATCCACCACCACTTCCAGCTTGTCCAGCACCCGGCCGGAGGAATCCATCAGTTTGTCGATGCCCCCTGCCTGCTGGCCGGTAATGGTTTCCCCTGCCTTGAACACCAGGCCGGTGGCGATTTTGGGAGGAGCGATGGTGACGAATTTGGTGCCCATGACCCCGTCCATACCGATGCTGAACTGGGAGTTACGGGGAATCTTCTGTTTTTCGTCCATCTTCATGACCACTTTCACCTTGGACCCGTCCACGATGATGTCATCCACCTTCCCTACCGGGACCCCGGCGAACCGGACTTCATTGCCCACTTTCAGGCCGTTTACATCGTCGAACATTACATTAAGTTTGTAGGTCCGGCCGGCAAAACTGAACACCCCCAGGAAGGTGAGCATCAGGGCCAGGATCACGATGCCCCCCAGGGTGACGGCACCGACTTTGACTTCATCTGCTTTCATGATCTTACTCCTTGTCTTCCAAAATATCACTGCGCAGGAACGCCCGCACCAGGGGTTCCCGGGTATGTCTGGCTTCGTCCACCGTGCCGGAAAAGACGATGTGCCCATGGCTGAGCATAAGGATCCGGTCCGCACAAAGGAAGGCGGAAGCCATGTCGTGGGTCACCAGTACCCCGGTGATGCCCAGTTTTTTCTTGGTATCCAGAATCAGCTGACTGATGTTGGTGGCCATAATGGGGTCCAGCCCGGCAGTAGGTTCATCGTACAGGATAATGTCCGGCTGGAGAGCCAACGCCCGGGCCAGGCCCACCCGTTTCTGCATGCCCCCGGACAATTGGGCCGGGTACACATGCTCGTTGCCGGCAAGGCCCACCGCTTCCAGCAGGTCCCTGACCCGCTTCTGGATGGCTTCTTCCGACATGCTGGTGTGCTGACGCAGGCCGAAGGCCACGTTTTCTCCCACATCCAGGAAATCGAACAGGGCGGAATACTGGAACACCATGCCCATGTGCTGGCGCAGCTGGTTCCACTGGTCTTCCGTATATTTTTCCACCGGCTGGCCCTGGATCAGCACCTGGCCCCCCTGGGGCTTCAAAAGGCCGATCAGCAGCTTCAGCACAGTGCTTTTGCCGGTACCGGAGGGACCGATTACCGCCAGGGTCTCCCCTTTGGCCACGGAAAAATTCACCCGGTCCAGGATCACCTTGGGCCCGAAGGCCATCTCCACATTCCGGAATTCAATGACAGGTCGTTCCATTTCAGCCTCCATGGACATACAGGATCACCGACAGGAAATAGTTGGCGATAAAGATCAGGATAATGGACAGCACCACGGATTTGGTGGTGGCCATGCCCACACCTTCAGCCCCCTGCTGGGCGTTCAGACCCTTGTGGCAGCCGATGATGGCGATGATGGCGCCGAACACGGCTCCTTTGATCAGCCCGCCGATAATGTCCCAGGGTTCAATAAATCCCCTGATGCTTTCCAGGAACATGTGGGAATTGATCCCGGCGTAGTTTTCCGCCACGAACCAGCCCCCCACATCCCCCACAAGGTTGGCATAGACCACCAGCACGGGCATCATGAGCACAATGGCCAGGAGCCGGGGCACCACCAGATAGCGGATGGGGCTCACGGCCATGACCCGGAGGGCATCGATCTGTTCCGTGACCTTCATGGTCCCGATTTCCGCCGCAATGGCCGCCCCAATCCGGCCGGCCACCACCACCCCGGTCAGGATGGGAGACAGTTCCCGGCCCATAGCAATGGCCACGATGCCCCCTACGGAATCCGCCGCCCCAAAACGGACGAATTCCTTGGCGGTCTGGACGGACATGACCATACCGGTGCACAGGATGGTCATGCTCACAATGGGCAGGGAATCAGCCCCCAGCCGTGCCATCTGCCGGAGGACTTCCCGCCGGTCCGCACTGCCGGCCGCCTGACAGGCCGCCAGAAACAGGTTGACCACCCGGCCTGTACGGGCGCACAGGTCCACCATTTTACGGCCCACCCAGCGGCAAAGATCACGACATCCCATGGAAACAACTCCTTCCCTGCATGATTTCAAAAATACGTTACTGATTATTATAACCTATCTGGATGAAAAAATGTAGAAAAAAGGAGTTGCTACACGTGTGGAATCCATACACGTGCAGCAACTCTTTTACTATCTCTTCTTCACATCCACAGTAATGCTGCTTTCCCCGGTTATGATGAAATCCAGGGGGAATTTCTGCTTGTATTTGCTGCCTTTCAGCAGGCCGGTGATGGCGCTGCTCATGCTGCCGGAGGTGGTTCCCGCCGCCCGGGCCGCAGCCCGTCTGCTGGGCCGGCTGTCCCCGTAGGAGGGCATCAGGTCCACCACCACTTCGTTGTTGGCATCCATTTCATTGAATTCCGTCAGGAAATCCTTGAACTGGCGCTGGGAAGACTGGAACATGGCGCTGTCGTCCTCTCCGGTGCCGTCCCCTGCATCCTGTCCCTGGGCGGTGTTGGCCCCGTTCCGGCTGTTCCGCTTGGCCAGGGCCTTGCTGATCCAGGTGGTGGCATTGCCGCTGCGGACGATCAGGTTCATGGGGCCCGCCGGCTGCTTGTCCGGGATCTTGAAGTTGATGGTCCGGGTGATTTCCTCAGACCGGTAGGGCTTAAAGGTCAGGGTAATGGGCAGGTTCCCTCCCTGGACTGCCGTGAGAGGTGCCGAGGCTCCCACCATCTCCGCCACTTCACAGCTGGAGGTGGTTTCCACATCCACATTGATGTCCTGGATGGTCACCTTGTCGAACCTGTTGTTCATGAGCATATCCGTAGCCACGTTCAGTTCCGAATCGGTAAGCTTCCCGATGTCCGAAGCGCTGTAGAACATGTTCTCCCGACGGAGCCGGATGGGGCCTTCCTTTTCCCCCTGGGCGGTGATGGTAAACCGGATCCGGGAGGTGCCCCCTCCCTTTCTGTCCTTGGCCATGCTGACGGTGTTGTAGGTCACCCCGTCCACCAGGCTGGGCACCAGGTCCTCATCGGTGATCAGCTGGACATTGCTGCTTTTGTGCAGTCCCCGGTCCTTGTCGGTGACGGACACGTACATGGGGATGATGGGAGCGTTCTCTCCTTCTTTCCCGGCAATGCCGCTGAGACGGTCCTGGCTGATCCGTCCCAGGGTCTTGCCCAGGGTCCCCACTTTGAAAGCGCTCTGGATGTTGGGCACGGAAGCAAAGATCCAGGCATTGGTCATGAAATAGTTGGAATCTCCATGCTGGAGGAAGGGATGGCCAAAAGCCAGGATCCGTCCTTCATCGTCAGTCCAGGTCACCGTGCCGATGGCTCCGATGACCATATCTCCCCGGACCATGGAAACCCCCACGGAACTTCCCGGTTCCAGCTTCACATTGTCCAGTTGTTCCGTCCCTCCCGGCACGGCATAGGAGGTAAGGCCGAAAGGAGACAGGTTTTCGTTCAGATGGGCCACCCCGTCAGCGGTAAAACCGCTGACCATGAGAGGGGTGCTCTTGGGCAGGAAGACGGAAGGCCGGGGATCGGTCTCGTCAAAGAGCCGGAGCATTTCGTTGATGGGGGTCAGGAAACAGTAGTTGGGGTCGGAAAAAGCCTGACCATAGGCCACGGCTCCGGCCAGCCGGCCGTCGATGTACACCGGGCTGCCGCTCATGCCCTGGGCGATGCCCCCGCTTTCCTTCAGCAGAGGGCCGGACGCCTTGATCAGGATGTTGTAGCCCCCGGTTTCCGTACCGGTGACCCCCAGGACTTCCACATCAAAGGTTTCGATGTCCGCTCCCCGGATCACTGTTTTCCCATATCCCTTCATGCCCGGTTTCAGCTCTTCCACGGCAATGGTGGGAATGGCGGCACTTACCAGGGAAACCGCCGCCACAAGGCAGCCCAGGGTCAGCACCAGGAGCCGCTTCCACTTGAAACAACGCATAATTCCTCCTGTAAAAAAGAGGGTGTGACTGTGTATTTCACACCCTCTGGTTCCTGTAATTATCAATAATGGAAAAAACTGCCTGCATCAGGGCTGGATGGTGGCCACCACCTGGTCCGCTGCAATCTGGCTGCCGGGAGCCACTTCCACGGAAACCACTTTCCCGCTGCAGTTGGCACGGGCTGCCGGTGCCGTCCCGGTCAGGGTCTTCACCGTAACCAGCACAGAACCTTCCGATACCTGGGTGCCCACGGAAACCACCGTTGCCACCTGGCCGGAAAGACTGCTTTTCTGGGACTGCACCCCTGCCGCCTGAGCAATGCCCAAAGCCAGCAATACCATCAGCAAGGCTGCTGCCCATATTTTTCTGTTTTTCAGGATTTTGTGTAACATGATCAGCACCTCTTTTCTTTCGTTTGTTTATTATATACCGAAGGAGAGGGGAGATGCAAGGGGGCTGTTGCCGGTAGGGCAGCAGCCCCCTCTTCAGGTCTCGGGTCCCGAGTCATGAGTCTCGGGCCATTGGATAGGACCTGTCCTTCGGCCAGGTTCTTCTTATTGTATATAACCGTAGGGGGCGCAGGCCCGGCGCCCCGCAAAATGCGCAGATCATCGATGATTTGGCGGGCTGCCCGGCGTGCAGCCCCTACGGTACCGATTTACACATTCAAAAATTTGCCTGCAAATTTATCATTCGGCTCCAGACTTCAGACTCCCGACTCAAGACTGAAATAAGTGCCGCCTCTGGCGGCACTTATTTCCTGAACACCCCCAGAGCCACCCGAACCGGGCGCTCGCTGCCGTCGCTGGGATCGTTCATGATTTTGCCGTTGACCACCATTTCGCTGGAGCCGCCTCCGTCGAAGTTCATAGCCCGGTCAGCCCCCAGCTGGACGAAGTACCGGCCGAATTCGGTGAGAGTCATGCCCACGCTGCTGTCGGACCGGCCGTCAGCCACTACAATCAGCACAGTGCCGTCTTTTTTGATGCCCACCCCGGTCCGGGGAGCCCGTCCCTGGGCGATGTCATCGGCGATTTTTTCTTCCTCACTGGTCACCTGGACCCGGCCGTCCCGGACCAGCTGAGGCCCTGCGGACCCTACGGAAGCTGCACTGTCCGCAGCCTGGTTTCCCAGGGTCTGAGTCACCGTGACTTTGTCTCCGGTCCGCAGGCCGTTCAAAAAGGAGGCGGCACTGCCGTTGCCGGAAAGCACCGTGGTGCCGGGGGCAAGGGCCATGCTGCCGGCCCCTTTCCGGATATCCCGGACAATCCCGCCATTCAGAAGGACTTCCGTGCCGTAGGCATTGGTGTCCGTCGTGTCGTCATACCCGTCGTTGTACAGGATCAGTTCGTTCTGCAGCCGCATCCGGTTCAATCCGCCGATGGCGAAACTTTTTCCGTCCGGCCGGGTTACAGTGCCGGTATAGGACAGCCCGGGCTGGATGGAAGGAGTTCCCGTACGGGGAATCACCAGCCCGGTCCGGGGCGTGCTTTCCATGCCCAGCCATTTGTTCTGGATTTTCAGGTTTCCTACCACCCAGATGTCGCTGTCGAAATAGGAGGCGTTCACCAGAGCCACAGCCCCGGACCGTTTCTGGATCATGGACAGGGTCCCCCGCTGGATGGTCTTCCCATAGCCGGGGATGAAATCCAGACGGAAGTCACTGGAAGGGGCCAGGGTCAAAAGATAAGTCTTCACCCGGCCGGCTCCCAGATTCACGGTGCTTTCCCGGTAGGTAAGCCCCTTTCCCAGCCACTGGGAACTTCCCGCCGCCGGTTTTCCGGCCGTACCGGTGCTGGTTCCGGACCGGGGAAAATCCACTACCAGCCGCTGGGGATTCTTCAGCAGGAAAATCTTGTACACCGGTACCGTCTTCCGGAAGACCACCACCAGCCGGCTGTTCTTTCCCTGGGGTTCCAGATAGGCCTTCTGGATCCGGGGATCCCGGAGCCGGACCATTTCCGTCCGGTCCGCCTTTCCCTTCAGGTCAACGATCAGCTGGTTCCCGGTGACCCGGGCCGTATAAGAAAGAGGGCTGTCCAGGTTCATGACCACCCGGGCCCGGTTGGGGGTGACCCCGCCCCGGAGAGCGCTGACCCGGGCTGCCTGGGCCGCCGGCAGAGAAGCCGTCAGCAGCACCCCCGCCAGAAGAATTCGTGCCATCCATTGTCTGTAACTGTGGTTCATTGTGATTGATCGCGTTCCTTTCGTAAAAAGGGGGTGTTGCGCAGGCAACACCCCCTTTATTTTCCTTCCAAAATTTCCAGCAGCCCCGGATCATCCAGGGCCATGCCGGCCCCCCGGGCCACACATTCCCTGGGATGGGCCGCCACCCGGGTCCTTACGTGGGTCCCGGCTTCGATGCACTCATCCAGCCCTTCCAGCAGGGCGCCCCCGCCGGTAAGGACGATGCCTTCTTCCAGCAGGTCCGCTGCCAGTTCCGGCGGGGTCTTTTCCAGCACCTGATGGATGCAGGACAAAATGGCGGTGAGGGGTTCCTCCAGTCCGGCCACCGTATCCTGGGAGGACAGGCGCAGGCTGGTGGGCAGGCCGGTAATGTTGTCCCGGCCCCGGATAATCTTTGTGCTCCGGCGCCCCCGCCGGCTCACGGTACCGATTTCCAGCTTGATATCTTCTGCCAGGGGCCGTTCAATCTGGATGTTCAGCCGGTCCCGGAGATGACGGATCAGCCCTTCGTTGAAGGCCTCCCCTCCCATCCGGAGTGAGGCTGCCTGGATGATCCGTCCCATGCTCATCACCGCTGCACTGGTGGTACCGCTGCCGATATCCACCACCATCCGGCCTCTGGGTTCCTGGATGGGAAGCCCGGCCCCCAGGGCCGCCGCCAGAGGCCCCTCGATCAGATAAGTCCGGGCGGCTCCCGCCAAAAGAGCCGCTTCCGTCACCGCCCGCCGTTCCACGCCGGTGACTCCCGTGGGCACACAGACCATGACTCTGGGCTTGAAGAACAGATTCTTCCCCACCACCCGGTCCAACACTGTTTCCAGAAGGCCTACGGAAGCGTCGAAATCTGCAATGACCCCGTTTTCCAAGGGCCAGACCACTTCCCACTGGCCCTGGCCGTTCATTTCCCGGGCCCGGGAACCGATGGCACCCGTCTTCCCGGTAGCCGGATCGATGGCCACCACCGTAGGCTCTTCCAGCACGATCCCCCGATTTTTCATGAACACCCGGGTGGAGGAAGTCCCCAGGTCGATGCCCACGTCCACCGGATTGAACAGCCGGGCGAACAGGCTTTTTTCAGTGTGCTTCATGGCGCATCAGCCAACCCGCTGGATGTCGGCTCCCAGTCCGGTCAGCTTGTCCACCAGGTTTTCGTAGCCCCGGTCGATGTGGTAGATATCGGTGATTTCCGTCACCCCGTCTGCCACCAGACCGGCCAGCACCATGGCTGCACCGGCCCGCAGGTCCGTAGCCCGTACCTGGCAGCCGTACAGTTTGGGAACCCCTTCCACAATGGCGGCCCGGCCGCCGTTGGTCCGGATATTGGCCCCCATCCGCAGCAGTTCATCCACATGCATGAACCGGTTCTCGAACACGGTTTCCAATACAGAGCTCTGGCCTTTGGCAATGCACATCATGGCCATGACCTGGGCCTGCATGTCCGTAGGGAACCCGGGATAAGGCAGGGTCTTGATGGTAATGGGCTGGAGTTCCTTAGGTCCCACCACATGGACGCTGCTGATGTCTTCTTCCACAATGGCCCCTGCTTCCCGGAGCTTGGCAATGAGCGGCTTCATGTGTTCGCAGAGCACATTGTCCACCAGGATATCCCCCTGGGTCATGGCTCCCGCCACCATATAGGTGCCGGCTTCGATCCGGTCCGGGATCACCGCGTGTTCCCCGCCTTTCATGCTTTCCACTCCGTCGATGCGGATGGCAGTGGTACCGGCGCCTCTTACCTTGCCTCCCATCACGTTGATGTAGTTGGCCAGGTCCACGATTTCCGGTTCCTGGGCCGCATTTTCAATGATGGTGGTGCCTTTGGCCATGGACGCCGCCATCATCAGGTTTTCCGTGGCTCCTACACTGGGGAAATCCAGGTAGATGGTGGTGCCCACCAGACCGTGGGGGGCAAAGGCTTCAATGTAGCCGTGACCTTGTTCGATGGTGGCCCCCAGGGCTTCGAACCCTTTCAGATGGATATCGATGGGCCGGGTGCCGATGGCACAGCCTCCGGGCTGGGAAATCTTGGCCCGGCCGATCCGTGCCAGCAGGGATCCCATGACCAGGAAAGAGGCACGCATGGTGCTGACCAGATCATAGGGAGCTTCCCAGCCGGTAATGTTGTGGCTGTCGATTTTCAGTACATGGGGGATGGAATGATCCACCTTCAGCCCCAGACATTCCAGCACTTTGCAGATGGTGCTTACATCCTCCAGTTCCGGAACTTCCAAAATTGTACTGCCCTCCGTCCCCAGAACGGATGCTGCAATGATGGGCAGCACTGCATTTTTGGCCCCGCTGACCCGCACAGTTCCTGTCAGCCGATGACCACCCTTTACCACCAGTTTCTCCACGCCTGATTCCACACCTTTCCTTGCCTGCAGGGAAGCCGGGCTTCCCTCTTTTTCCTGCCTCTATTGTCGATGGATGCCCCATTGTCTGGCATGACGTTTCTGCTGATTGCTCAGCTGTTCATCCAGACGGAGTCTCATTTCATGCTTTTCCCGATACCGGGCGGCCCTTTCCCGGGCCACTTCTTCCGGATCGGCCTGGGCCAGCTGCCTTTGCTGCTGTTCCCACTGCTGTTTTTCCCGTTCCGCCTTTTCCCGCCGTTTCCGGGATGCGGCCCGTTCCTGGGCTTCCCGTTTCTGCCGGGGCGTCAATTTATGGTCATACAAGAACTGGGCCCGCCGGATCAGATACAGCGGCACCGCCACCGGCATCAGCAGAAAGGTTCCCAATACCCACAGGTTCTTGTGCTTCATGCCAATGCTGTGGCTGTCCAGAAAAACCACCCAGGTCACAAGACAGCAGACCACCAAAACAATCATATTGGACAAACCGTACGGCACCCCCCTTAATGTCTACGGAACTTCCCTTCTCTGTCCATTTTTATAACTAGATTATTATACCATAGAACGTTCTGTTTTCCATAGAGGGAAATAAAAAAAGGGGCTGTTGCATAAGCAACAGCCCCGTCAACGGTCGGTTGTCAACGGGCAAAGGAGGTGCCTACTGGCACCCCCTTTAAAAATTCCTCGTATGGGTCCGCAGCCGATCCGCCAGGATGTTGTAGTAGACTTCTTTTTCCTGGATGGTCTTTCGTAGCTTGCGGATCTGTTCTTCGTCTGTTGCGGCTTCCAGCCGTTCATTGAGCTCGACCAGTTCCAGCCGCAGCTGCCCCATTTTACTGGCAGCCATTTTGCTGATAAAGTCCACAGCGGATCCCCCCTCTGCCTGCTGCAGTGACTTTGTGCTACAGGATCATTCTCCTTCTACGGGATAGGGCTGTACCTTTCCCACCAGGGATGCCGTCCTGAGCCGGGCTTCCGCCCGCCGCAGGATCTTCTCCGTATGGGCCACGTCGGTAAGCGCGTCGGGATGGTCCAGTCTGGCCTGGGCCTCGTCCCGGATCTGCTGATATTTGGCCACATCGATTTTCTCTGCTCTTTGGGCTCTGGGCGTCAGGATCACAACCTGGTTGTCCTTGACCTCTGCGAATCCCCCTTCCACATAGACCAGGATCACCTGATTGTCTTTATCCTGCAGTTTCAGTGCACCTTCCCCCAAGACTGCAATCATGGGGCCATGGTTGGCCAGGATGCCAACTCCCCCATTGACTGTATTCAACAAGACATAGGAAATATCCTCCCTTTTCACCAAAATTTTTTCCGGTGTGAGGACTTCCAGTTTCATTAACCTGGCCATGATCATGCGCCTTTCAGTTTCTTGCCCTTGGCCACGGCTTCATCAATGGACCCTACCATGTAGAAGGCGCTTTCCGGCAGATCGTCGTGTTTGCCTTCCAGGATTTCCTTGAAGCCCCGGATGGTTTCGGACAGGGGAACGTATTTTCCCGGTTGGCCGGTGAACTGCTGGGCCACGAAGAAGGGCTGGCTCAGGAACCGCTGGACCTTCCGGGCCCGGGATACGGTGAGTTTGTCCTGTTCGTTCAGTTCTTCCATCCCCAGGATGGCGATGATGTCCTGGAGTTCCTTGTACCGCTGGAGGATTTTCTGGACTCCCCGGGCCACTTCATAGTGTTCCTGGCCGATGACCAGAGGATCCAGGATCCGGCTGGTGGAAGAAAGGGGATCCACTGCCGGGTAAATGCCCAGTTCCACGATTTCACGGCTGAGCACCGTGGTGGCGTCCAGATGAGCGAAGGTGGCGGCAGGTGCCGGGTCAGTCAGGTCGTCGGCAGGCACATAGACGGCCTGGACGGAGGTGATGGAGCCGCTCCGGGTGGAGGTGATCCGCTCTTCCAGGGCACCCATTTCGTTGGCCAGGGTGGGCTGGTACCCTACGGCGGAAGGCATACGGCCCAGCAGGGCGGAGACTTCAGACCCGGCCTGGATGAACCGGAAGATGTTGTCGATGAACAGCAGTACATCCTGGCCTCCCACATCCCGGAAATATTCCGCCATGGTAAGACCGGTGAGCCCCACCCGCATACGGGCTCCCGGGGGTTCGTTCATCTGTCCGTACACCAGGGCCGTTTTGTCGATGACCCCGGATTCCTTCATTTCTCCCCACAGGTCATTCCCTTCCCGGGTCCGTTCCCCGACCCCGGAAAATACGGAATAGCCCCCGTGGTTGGTGGCCACATTGTGGATCAGTTCCATGATCAGCACGGTTTTGCCTACGCCGGCCCCGCCGAACAGACCGATCTTGCCCCCCAGAGAATACGGGGCGATCAGGTCCACCACCTTGATGCCGGTTTCCATGATCTTGGTTTCCGTGGCCTGGTCCGCCAAAGCCGGAGCCGGCCGGTGGATGGGCCAGTGGTCCGCTGCCTGGACCGGGGTGGGATCATCATCCACGGTTTCTCCCAGGACGTTGAACACCCGGCCCAGACAGCCCTTGCCTACCGGGACCGTAATGGGTTTCCCCGTATCCCTGGCTTCCATGTTCCGGGTAACCCCGTCGGTGGAACTCATGGCTACGGTACGGACCACATCATCCCCGATGTGCTGGACCACTTCCGCGGTAAGATGCACATGGATATTTTTCGATGCCTGGGCATCGATGACGATTGCATTGTAAATGGCCGGCAGTTCCTTATCCGGGAACCGGATATCCACCACCGGGCCCATGACCTGGACCACTCTGCCCACATGGCCCCGCTGTTTGGCGGAGAGATGGGCAACGGCCCTGTCGATTGCTTGTTTCTGCTCTTCCGACACGATGGGTGCCTCCCTTATTTCAGCGCTTCCGCGCCGCTGACGATTTCATTGATTTCTGTGGTGATGCTGGCCTGCCGCACCTTCTGGTAATAGACCTGGAGCTTGCCCAACAGGTTCTGGGCATTGTCCGTGGCCGTGCTCATGGCCGTCATCCGGGAAGCCAGTTCACAGGCGGAGCTTTGGATCAGCGCCGTGAAAATCTGGCTGCGCAGATAATACCGGGCCAGGTAGGGCAGCATCTGGGCCGGTTCCGGTTCGAAGATCAGGGTGGGATAATCGGTGGGATCATCGTCCTCCCAGACTTCCTGGGCCTGTACCTCCAGGCTGTCCTTGGCCTTGGGCTGGACCGGCAGCAGCTGCACGGTTTTGGGGATCTGGATCATGGCAGATTTGAAATAGGTGAAGATCACGTCCACTTCGTCCACTTCTCCGTGGATGAACATGGATTCCACCGTGTCTGCAATGTCTTCCGCCGCCTCAAAGGTGGGCTTTTCGGAAAATCCGCTCCAGCTTTTGGCAATGTGGTAGCCCCAGTGGTTCAGCCCGATCTTCATCTGCTTCCCCACCGCCAGGAGAGGAGAATCCTCCCGGCCCCGGAGCTCCACTCCGGCGTATTTCACCACGTTGTTGTTGTAGGGGCCTGCCAGCCCCTTGTCGGAGCCCATGATTACATAGGCGGTCCGGTACACCGGCCGTTTTTCCAGCAGGGGATTGGATTTCATGTCCAGATGGGCCATCACTGAAGGATCGCTGACGGCTTCCTGGAGCAGGCTCTTGAGTTTCTCCGCATAGGGAAGGCTGGCGTCAGCCCGCTGCTGGGCCTGATGCATCCGGGCAGAGGCCACCATCTGCATGGCCCCGGTGATCTTGCTGATGCTGCCGACGGTTTTCATATGGGCACGGATGCCGCTGGTATTTGCCATCAGGGATCACCTGCCTTACATGCCGTCTGCGCTGCCGGGCGCAAACATTTTGCCAAAGTCATCCAGGGCGTCGTCCAGCTGGGCCTTCAGTTCATCAGTGAATTTCTGTTCTTTTTCCAGGGTGGTGAGGATGATGGAACAGTGGTTGTTCAGATACCCCAGCATCTCATGTTCATACCGGGTCACATCCTCCACCGGGATCTCATCCAGGAACCCGTTGTTCACAGCGTAAAGGGAAATAACTTCCTGGGCCATGGACAGGGGCTGGTACTGACCCTGTTTCAGCATTTCCGTCACCCGGGCGCCCCGGTCCAGCTGGGCCTTGGTTTCCCGGTCCAGATCGGAACCGAACTGGGCGAAAGCCGCCAGTTCCCGGTACTGGGCCAGAGACAGCCGCAGGGTGCCGGCCACGGATTTCATGGCCTTGGTCTGGGCTGCGCCCCCTACCCGGGATACGGACAGCCCAGAGTTCAGGGCCGGCCGGACACCGGAGTTGAACAGGTCCGTTTCCAGATAGATCTGGCCGTCGGTGATGGAAATCACGTTGGTGGGAATGTACCCGCTCACGTCCCCAGCCTGGGTTTCAATAATGGGCAGAGCGGTCATGGAGCCGCCGCCGTGTCTGGCATTCCGGCGGCAGGCCCGTTCCAGCAGCCGGGAATGGAGGTAGAACACGTCCCCAGGGTAGGCTTCCCGTCCCGGCGGACGGCGGAGCAGCAGACTCATGGCCCGGTAGGCCACCGCGTGCTTGCTCAGGTCGTCATAGACGATCAGTACATCTTTGCCCTGGTCCATGAAATATTCCCCCACAGCCGCCCCGGCATAGGGAGCCAGGTACTGCATGGGGGCCGTATCCGCGGCGGTGGCCGCCACGATCATGGTATAATCCGATGCCCCGTACTGTTCAAAGGTATGGAACAGACGGGCCACGGAAGAGGCCTTCTGGCCGATGGCCACATAGATGCAGATCACACCCTTCCCCTTCTGGTTCAGGATGGTATCCACCGCAATGGCGGTTTTCCCGGTGCCCCGGTCCCCGATGATCAGTTCCCGCTGGCCCCGGCCAATGGGCACCAGGGCATCCACGGCCTTGAGGCCGGTCTGGAGGGGCACATCCACCGGCTGCCGGGCGGCAATGCCCGGTGCCTGGTGTTCGATGGGATAATGGGCGTAGGTCTTGATGGCCCCTTTCCCGTCCAGGGGCTGGCCCAGAGGGTTCACGATCCGGCCCAGCATGGCTTCCCCTACGGGGATTTCCATGATTTCACCGGTACGCCGGACCAGGTCCCCTTCCTTGATTTCCGTGGCGCCGCCCAGAAGGACGATCCCCACTTCCTTTTCCCGGAGGTTCTGGACCATGCCGTACACCCCGTCATGGAGGGCAACCAGTTCCCCGCTCATGGCACCGCCCAGCCCGGAGGCCGTGCAGATGCCGTCACCGACTTTTTCCACCACGCCGATTTCTTCCAGGTCCACGTCGTCCTTAAAGGACTGGACCCCCTGGGTCAGGGCCTGGGTGATGTTCTGGGTATGGTCCAGATCCTGGTCGCTGAGATGGATTTCCTTCATCAGGGCATCCATCTTTTCCAGCTGCCGTTTCATGGTGGCATCAAAGATATGGTCGCCGTACTGGATCAGTACGCCACCCACCAGCCGGGCATCCACTTTCTGTTCCTGGAGCCGGACCGGTTTTCCGAATTTCTCTGCCAGAAGCTCCTGGAGCAGCTGGGCTTCTTCCGGAGCCAGAGGCTGGGCCGTGGTCACCGTCAGGGAGAGGAGAGACTCTCCTGCAAAAAGAGCCTGGTCGTCCTCGGTGAGGGTCAGCCGGTCCAGGATCTGTTTCCACAGAGCTTCCTTGTTTTTACTGTTCATAGGTTGATACTGCCTCCACAGTTCCTCTGAAGGGACTTTTATTTTTTCTGTTCTGCCAGGGTTTCATCGGTAATCCGGGTGATCCGCTGCTGGTCTTCTGCAGAATCCAGCTTTTCCTGGAGAACCCGGCCTGCGATTTCCGTGCTCAGGGCGATGATCTGCTCCCGCACGTCCAGCAGTGCTTTCTTCCGTTCCATTTCCACAGCCTGCCGTCCGGAAGTGAGCAGTTCTTCCCGTTCCTTCTGGGCGTTGGCCAGGGCTTCATCATGGAGCTGCTGGGCCATGGCGTTGGCCTTGGACACAATGTCGTTGGCTTCCTTCTTGGCGTTCTGCAGCTGCTGCACATATTCCTGCTTCAGGGCTTCCGCCTCTTTCCGGGCATGATCCGCCTGGTCCATATCCTTGACGATCTTGGTCCGGCGGTCATCCATGGCCTTCAGCAGGGGTTTGTAGGCAAATTTGGCCAGGACCCACAGCAGGATGATGAAGTTCACCACCTGGGCCACCAGCGTATAATTGATACTTACCATTCCCTATCGCTTCCTTTCTCCCCAAAGGGGTGCATGCCTCTTATTTTACAAAGGGGTTGGCAAACACCAGCACAATGGCGATAACGGAGGCGATGATGGGGATGGATTCCACCAGGCCGATGGCGATCAGCATGTTCACCTGGAAGCTGCCTGCCTGTTCCGGCTGACGGGCCATGCATTCCAGAGCCTTGGAAGCCACGGTGGAGTCCCCTTTGGTGGCCCCCAGGGAAGCCCCTACGCCAATGATTGCTGCTCCCAGGATGGAAGCCACGATGATCAGGGTATTGTTGTCTATCATTTTTTTACATCCTTTCTGTTTTCCAGATTCTTATTTTTTGGAATGGACCTGTTTGAAGATCGGCGCCAGGGCGATTACCGTCAGCATGGTAAAGATGAAGGCCTGGAGGAAACCGATAACCAGACTGAATCCGATCCACAGGTTGGGCACCACCCAGGGTACCAGCATGTACAGCACGGCCAGGAGGATTTCCCCGGCCAGGATATTCCCGAAAAGACGCAAGGCCATGGTCAGGGGCTTGGCCAGCTCCTCGATGATATTCAGAGGGAGCATCAGGGCAAAGGGTGTCACCAGATGCTTGAAATAGCTGGGCCCCTGCTGGATGATCCCGATGATGTAGGTGGCCACAGCCACGGTAATGGACAGCCCCAGGGCCACGTTAATGTCATTGGTGGGCGAAGAGAGATGGACCCCCAGGGAAGGCATCAGGCCCAGTTCGTTCCCCACAAAGATGTACAGGAACAGGGTCAGGATGAAGGGCGTGGCCATCCGACGGCCTTCCACCCCCAGGTTGGCATCCATCAGTTTTTCCAGCCACTCCACGATCATTTCCACCAGGTTCTGGATTCCATAGGGAATCTCCTGCACCCGCCGGGTAGCGGCAAAGACGATGGCTGCCACAATCAGCATGGTAAGCCAGGACATATAGATGGTCTGCATGTTCAGGGTGATCCCCGGCAGGACCTGTGTGGTCCCGTAGTGGATGACTTCTGAACCGGCAGCTTCTGCAATTCCCATAGACTTATCACTTCCTTTGTATTATTTCTTGTTTTTTATAGGAAACTCTGACAATTCAGGGTTTCCGGCATCCGGGCCGGCTGCGGGCCAGCTGGATGACCAAGCCAAGATTCAGGATCAGGAAACCGGAAAGGACCAGCACCGGCTGCCATTTTCCCCGGAGCGCCGCCAGGGTGAACCCCAGCAGTACGGCGATCCGCAGGAACATGAGCCGGTGCATGGAAAGGGCGGCCTGGGCCGGTTCCTTTTCCATCCCCCGCCGGACGCCCCAGAGGAACAGGGCCGTGTCCGCCAGGCCGGCGGCGGAGCCCAGAAGGGCCCCGGGCAGGGTTCCTCCCAGCAGGAGCACCGCCAGCAGAAAGGCCAGCCCCAGAGCCAGCTGTTTCAGAAACAGCGACCGGAGCTGACGGCCCAGGCGCTGGAACAGGTTTTCCATAGGGTCTTACTTTTCCTGTCCCCCATGGAATTCCGGCATCAGATCCACCGGATACCCATGGGTATGGAGCAGATAGGTGACGATCCGTTTGGCAGCCTGGCCGTCCCCATAGGGATTCACGGCTTCTGCCATGGACCGGTAGTATTTTTCATCGTTCAGCAGCCGGCAGGTGGCAGCATACACATCTTCCTTGCCGGTGCCGATCAGCTTCACCGTGCCGGCGGTAACGGCTTCCGGCCGTTCCGTGGTGTTCCGGAGCACCAGCACCGGTTTCCCCAGGGCCGGTGCTTCTTCCTGGATGCCGCCGGAATCGGTGAGGACAATGTCCACCCGGGCCATCAGGTTGGCAAAGGGTTCATAGTCCATGGGTTCCAGCAGATGGACCCGTTCCATTTTGCCCAGGACCGCTTCTGCCACTTCCCGGACCTTGGGATTCTTGTGCATGGGGAAAATGGCTTCCGCTTCCGGATTGTCCTTCAGCACTTCCTTCAGAGCCTGGTATACGTGGCGCATGGGAGCCCCCAGGTTTTCCCGCCGGTGGGTGGTCATCAGGATCAGCTTGTGGTCGGAACGGATGGCTTCCTCCAGTTTGGGGTTGTGGAAATCGAAATGATCCTTCACCGTGGCCTGGAGGGCATCGATTACCGTATTCCCGGTGACGTAGATGTCATCTTCCTTGATGTTTTCCTTCAGCAGGTTGGCTCTGGCGTTGCTGGTGGGAGCAAAATGCCAGTCGGTAATGGCTGCGGTGAGTTTCCGGTTCATTTCCTCCGGGAAGGGAGAATATTTGTTGCCGGTGCGCAGTCCTGCTTCCACATGGCCAACGGGGATCTGTTTGTAAAAAGAAGCCAGCGCCCCCACAAAGGTGGTAGTGGTATCCCCATGGACCAGCACCAGATCCGGCTGGGCTTCTTCCAGTACTTCCTTCAGCCCCATAAGGGCACGGCTGGTCACATCGTACAGGGTCTGACCGGCGGTCATGATGTTCAAATCATAATCCGGTTTGATCTGGAACAGCTCCAGCACCTGGTCCAGCATTTCCCGGTGCTGGGCGGTAACTGCCACAATGGGTTCCAGCATATCCGGGTACTTTTTCATTTCCAGCACCAGGGGACACATTTTGATGGCTTCCGGCCGGGTCCCAAAAATCGTCATGACTTTCAATTTTTTCATTTTCCTTCGCCCCTATTTCATGATCTATCCTGTAAAATCCCGATTTTTCTTGCGCCAATGAAGATCACCGCCAGCAGGAATACCAGCAGTGCAATGGCATAAATCCCCTCCATTTCCGTCAGGAGCACTGCCGTAAGGCAGAGTCCTGCACTGATCAGATACATGAAGATCACTGCCTGCCGCTGGCTGAAGCCCATGGCCAGCAGGCGGTGATGGATATGTCCCTTGTCCGGACTGAAAATAGGCCGTCCGTTCCGGTACCGGCGGACAATGGCAAAGGCCGTGTCCATAATGGGCAGCCCCAGGGCAATGGCCGGCACCAGAAGAGCAATGGTGGCCGCGCTTTTCACAGCGCCGAAAATGGAAATGGCTGCCAGCATGTAGCCCAGAAACAGGCTCCCGGTATCCCCCATGAAAATAGTGGCCGGATTGAAGTTGTACCGGATGAAGCCGATGATGCCTCCGGCCAGGGCCGCGGTGATCACCGCCACCGGATACAGTCCCTGTTGGAGGGCCACCATGATCACCGTGACAGAGGCAATGGCGGACACCCCGGCTGCCAGGCCGTCCAGCCCGTCAATCAGGTTCACCACATTGGTGAAGCTGACGATCCAGAACACGGTAAAAGGGATGGACAGGTAGTTCAGATAGAAATACCCGCCCCAGGGATTGTTCAGCCATTCGATCCGGACTCCGAAGAACACCGGCACCAGGGCCGCAATGATCTGGCCCACCAGCTTCACCTTGGCGGCCAGCTGGAACATGTCATCCAATATACCCACAATGGCAATGACCGTACCTCCCAGGAGGATGCCCACCACGTCCCGGGTCAGTTCCATGGTGGAAACAGCCGCAGCCATGAACCCGATGTAAATGGCCAGGCCCCCCATCCGGGGCATGATCCTGTGGTGCACCTTCCGGGCGTTGGGCCGGTCCACAGCGCCGATGCGGAAAGCCAGCTTCTTCACAAAAGGAGTCAGGACCCAACTGATGATCAGGGAAATGCTCAATGCCAGTAAATACGTTTTCACAAAACAAGCCTTTCTGCGGATTGCCCGCCCAGGGAAATTTGCTTTCCCTTTTCCTGGAAAATTTTCTCTGCACTTTTGCTCATACAAAGTTATTATAGTACAGTTTTGGAAAATCTACAATTTGTTCCCCTGTTTCCTTTGTGACATTTTCTCCATTTTTCTTCCCGTTCTTTTTCTCCTCCAGCCATTTGGTGCCAGTTTGTTTACAGGCTCTTTGCTCCGTGTTACACTGAAAAGAATCGGAGGTGTTTCCATGAATGAACTGATCCAGCTGTTTACGGTGTTCGCCCGGATCGGGGCGGTCACTTTCGGGGGCGGCTATGCCATGCTCCCTATCCTCCAGGCGGAAGTGGTGGAAAAATACCACTGGGCCAGCGAGGAAGAACTGGCGGACTATTATGCGGTGGGCCAGTGTACCCCTGGGGTCATTGCGGTGAATACGGCCACCTTCATCGGCATGAAACGGAAAGGGGTAACCGGAGGGATCATTGCCACCCTGGGGGTAGTGTTCCCTTCTCTGGTGATCATTACGGTAATCGCCGCCTTCCTGTCCAACTTTGCCCAGCTCCAGTTCGTCAGGGACGCTTTTGCCGGGATCCGGGTCTGCGTCTGTGTGCTGATTTTCAACGCCATCAAAAAACTGGCAAAAGGGGCTCTGGTGGATAAACTGACCATAGGTCTGTTCCTTCTGGTCATGGGGATCAACCTGTTCTCCAGCATTTCTCCCGCCTGGCTGGTGGTCCTGGCCGGCGTGGTGGGTCTTTTGGCCAAAAAAGCGGGAGGTGAGCTGTAATGGGCCTTTTTGTGCAGCTGTTCTGGGAATTTTTCAAAATCGGCCTGTTCGCCATCGGCGGCGGCATGGCCACCATTCCCTTCCTGGCCAAGCTGGCTACTGCCACCGGCTGGTTCACAGAAACGGATCTCTTGAACATGATCGCCGTATCTGAATCCACTCCCGGCCCCATCGGGGTGAATACCGCCACCTATGTGGGCTATCACATTGCCGGGATCCCCGGGGCAGTGGACGCCACCTTCGGACTGATCACCCCGTCGGTAATCGTGATCATCATCGTGTCCCAGTTCCTGAAGAAGTTCGGGGACAGCAAATACGTGAAAGCGGTAATGTACGGGCTCCGGGCCGCTTCCGCCGGTCTGATCGCCGCAGCGGGGCTCATGGTGGCCCGGGTGACCCTGCTCCATCCGGAAGCCTGGAAGCAGGGTGACCTGGCCGGGGTGCTGAATGGCCGTTCCCTCCTTCTGGCCCTGGTGCTGGTGTTCCTTACCGGGAAATACAAAAAGGTCCACCCCATCGCCTTCCTGGCTGCCTCGGCTGTAGTGGGCGTGGTCTTCGGGTTTGGACAGTAAGAAAGGATCACCCCACCCCTTTCTTCACATACTCCAGGAACTTCTTCAGGGCCGGGGAAGCCTGGGCCAGGCTGGGAAGAGCCATGCCCAGTTCCAGCCGGTCCGGGGTGGCAAAGGGCAGCACCTTTACCTTTCCGTTCCACCGGCGGCTGCTGAAGGCGTTGTCCATGGACAGCCCCAGTCCCGCCTCCACCATGGTCCAGCAGGTGTACATGTTGCTGGTGGTGAACCGGAAATCCGGATGGACCTGGTATTTATCCAGGAACAGGTCTGTGTCTGTTTCCTGCTGGGGCAGGGGTTCGATAAAAGGCTGGCCTTCCAGGTCCTCCGGCAGGAGGGCCTTTTTTTGTGCCAGAGGATGGTCTTCCGGCACCCAGGCCACCAGCCGATCCTCATACAGAGGCACCCAGTCCCCCTGGTACCCGGGATGGCGGCTGAACAGACAGCAGCTGAGCCGGTGTTCCCGGAGACCCTCCAGCAGGGTTTGGTTCCCGGCTTCCTGGACATGGACCCGGATCCCCGGATAATCCTTCTGGAACTCCCGGAGGATCCCCGGCAGCCAGCAGGAGGCAATGCTGTAATAGCTGCCCACGAACAGTTCCCCCTGGTCCAGGCCCAGGATCCCGTTGCACTGTTCCCGGATCTGCCGGCTCCAGTAGAGCAGTCCCCGGATGGACGGCAGCAGTCCCTCCCCTTCCCGGGTCAGCCGTACCCCCTGGGAGGTCCGGGCCAATAGCGGGAAGCCCACTTCCCGTTCCAGACTGTCCAGCATCCGGGTCAGCCCGGAGGGAGAATAGCCCAGCGACCGGGCCGCTGCCGTAATGCTCCCCTGCTCTGCTGCCTGGACCAGGGCCTGGTATTTTTCCGTATCCATGAAATCCCTCCTGTTCTGCTTTTCGTATTGCATATTCAGCAACAGTATATTGCAGAATATGCGCTTCCTGCAACGCCTTTTTCTTTTTATAATGGAACCAGAAAGAAGAAAAAAATTACAGGGAGGTCTTAGTATGAAACCCACTGCCGCCAAAATCCTTATGGCGCTGATCATCCTGACCCGGAGCAGTGCCTTTCTCTTTTCCAAATTCATCATGGAGGAACTGACGCCGTTCCAGGCTCTGGGGTACCGGTTCACCCTGGCATTCCTGGTGATGGCCCTGGTGCTCCGCCGCCCTCTGGTCCGGGCCTGGGACGAACACCGAAGCCTGGGCCGGAAGAGCCTGCTCCTGGGGCTCCTGCTGTTTGCCGTCATGGGATGCGAAATGCGCAGCCTGCTTACGGCGGAAATCCATACCGTAGCCTTCCTGGAAAACCTGTCCCTGGCCCTGGTGCCCCTGTTCCTGGCCCTGTGGTACCGTCGGCTCCCCGGTGACCGGATCCTCCAGGGAGTGGGCTTCATCCTGCTGGGGGTGGCGGCCCTTACCATCGGCACCGCCGGGTTCACCCTGGCAGGCGGCGAAGGCTGGGCCCTTTTGGCGGCGGTTTTCTACGCCGGGTACATCATCGCCATCGGGAAACTGTCCCATTCCGCTGACCCTCTGGCCCTGGGCACCCTCCAGATGGGCATCATGGGACTCATGAGCTTCGGTGCGGCCCTGGTGCTGGACGGAGGGATCCCGGTGCCCCAGGCGGCTCTTACCTGGCAGTCCCTGGCCTTCCAGGTGCTGGTGTGCAGCTGCTTCGGTTTTGCCTTCCAGCCCAAGGCCCAACGGTATCTGACCCCGGAAGAAGCGGGTCTCTACTGTGCCATCAATCCTCTGTTCGCCAGCCTCCTGGGCCACTGGGTCCTGGGAGAGACCTTCGGCCCCGCCGGGATCCTGGGAGCGGTGTATATCCTCACCGGGCTGGGGTTTGTGAATTGGAAGGGTCTGTCGCAAGAGCGACAGACCTGTCAGCGGTCAGCTGTCAACGGGCAACGGGCAAAGGAAGCCAGCACCGCTGGCTTTTAAACACCAGAAAAAGAGAGGCTGCCTCAGACAGCCTCTCTTTTTTTCTTTTCCATATATCTCAGCCGCAGGCTCAGGAAGGCGGCGGAGAAGAAGATTCCGGTAATGAGCCCCAGCCAGTAGCCGTCCGGACCCTTGTCCAGCCCATGGTCCAGGAACAGGCCGAAGGGCAGGGCGATGCCCCAATAGGCAGCCAGAGCGGAATAGAAAGTGGCTTTTACGTCCTTGTACCCCCGGAGCACCCCCTGGATGGGAGCGGCGGTGCTGTCAAAGAACTGGAAGGCCACGGCAAAGGTCAGGAAGTGCATGATGGGTTCCAGCAGATTGGGGTCGGAGGTATAGAGCCGGGCGATGAGCCCCCGTCCCAAAAACAGGCAGCAGCCGAAAAAAGCCCCGATCAGGATGTTGGACAGCCGTCCCGTGTCCGCATAGGCCTTGGCCTGAACAAAATCCCGGGCTCCCACATAGGCCCCCACAATAATGGTAAGGGACAGGGAAAAGCTCAGGGGCACCATGTACAGCATGTTGCAGAAACTCATGGCCGCCTGGTTGGCCGCCACGGCAATGGTGCCGAACCGGGACACCAGGAGACATTCCACCCCGAAGAAGCTGGTTTCCAGGAAAATGGCCAGCCCCATGGGAATGCCGATCCGGAGATGTTCCCGGACATGATGGAAGGAAAAGCCGGAAGTCCGGAACACGTGGAAATCCCGGAACACCTTCAGCCGAAGCACCAGCAGGGCAAAGGACAGGCAAAGGAGCCAGCAGGTAATGGCCGTCCCCACCCCGGCTCCCGGACCGCCCAGGGCAGGGGCTCCCAGTTTGCCGAAGATGAAGATATAGTTCATGCAGGCGTTCACCGGCATGGTGAGCAGGAACAGCTTCATGGTCACCTGGGTGTAGCCCAGGGTATCCACAAAAGATCGGAGGATGCTGGCACAGAACAGGGGCAGGATTCCCCAGGCCACAAAGCCCAGATACCGGAAGGCCACGGTACGGACTTCCGGAGCCAGGCTCATGGTGTCCAGGATCCGGGGCAGCAGCTGGGAGCCGGCCCCGATTACCGTCACCGCCAGGGCGCAGGCCAGGGCCAGGCCGCTGACCACGGCGCCGGAGATTTTGTGGAATTCCCGGGCGCCCCGGTAATTGGCCACAATGGGAGTCAGGGCCTGGAGGATGCCATTGAGACCGGTGAACACCGGCATCCAAACATTGGTACCGATAGCCACCCCGGCCAGCTGGACAGTGCCTGCATGGCCGCTCATCACCGTGTCGAACAGGCTCATGCCGGTGATGCACAGCTGGGTGATCAGGATGGGGATCATCACCCCCAGGATCTTTTTCAGACGGGAACGGAAGGTCCCGTTACCCGCCATGGTCATTGCAGTCAACAAATCAACTCCTTTAAATCAAAAGGCTGCTGCCCGGGCAGCAGCCTCCTTTTTCACTTCATAAACTCAATATGCCTTTTCACATAGCCGTACATAATGTAGTTGGCCAGGGCGTTTTTTTCTTCTGTATCCGGGGTTTCTTCGTCCAGGGTAGCCACGAAATTCCGGTCGGCGGAATAATAGTAGGCCTTGCCTCCGAAATATCCCAGGGCATAGGGATGGGGCACTGGCTGGAGCAGATCCCGGCCCAAAAATTCTGCCGGCACTGGCTGGCCCAGCAGGGTCAGCAGAGTGGGTGCCATGTCTTCCTGGCTGGCGTACATGGTTTCATCCAGGTCCGCCAGAGGAGCCAGATTTTTGGAAACGAAGATCACCGGAATGGGAGCCACGCTCTGTTTGTCCTGGGGATTGCTTACCAGGGTCTTGTATTCCCCGCCGGAATGGGGGTTATGGTCCGAAGTGATGATGAACAGGGTCCGGTCATCCATCAGTCCCTGCTTCGAGGCTTCCTCAAAGAAATGCTGGATGGTCTTGTCCACCCAGTACATGCCGCAGACTGTGGCGGTCCCGTGGTCCCGGACATCTTCCGGCATCTCTGCATAGGTGTACCCGTAATAGGGATAGGGCTGGTGCATGTCCAGGGTCTTGCACACCAGGAACAGTTTCTGGTCCCGGTGTTCCGCCAGGGTCTTCAGAGCCACATCGTACATTACGTCGTTGTGGAAGCCCCAGCCGCTGGCCCCCTTGTAGCCCATGTTCCCCAGGTCCTCCTTGGCCAGGTAGTGTTCCATGCCGAACTGGGCGGGATATTCCCGGTATTCGTTGGCATAGTACCGGCTGGAGGCATTGATGAAGTACCCTTCATAGCCGGCCTGCTGGAGACTCCGGAACAGGGAGGGCTGCTTTTCGCCGGGCAGGTCCTTGTCATAGATCAGCTGGGACCGGAAGGTAGCATTGAGCCCCTGGGTAGTGGGCACCGCAGAAGAATAGTAATGATCGATCCGGGGATACTTCTCCACCAGGGAATCCAGATAGGGCGTGGCATCCGCCGGGATGTTGGGGTTGTAGTGATGGAGGTAGTCCCGATGGACGCTTTCCAGGATCAGCATCACCACCCGGTCGTAGGCCGGCTGCTTCCGGGGCACGATTTCCTGTTTGGGCAGGATCCCCAATTCCGTCAGGGCTGCCTGGTCCTTGTCCGTCAGGGTCCGTTCCTGGTATTTCCAGGGATCATGGACCACCTTGTCGGTCTTGAAGAAGGCTTTCTGGAAGAAGTTCACGTTGATGGGATAAGACACCATGGCCCGGGTGGGTTTCCGGCTCTTTTCCATATCCACTTCGATGTCCAGGCCGCTGACGCTGTCCGTGGCATGGTAGACCCCTTCTGCCAGCAGCAGGTAGGAGCCGTTGAGGCCCATGGCAAACAGCACCACGCACAAAAGGGACCAGGGCAGGTTGGGCTTGTGCCGCCGGGGATGGACCACCCGGAACAGGGGGACGAACACCAGCATCACGGCAGCGATCAGACCCAGCTGCCAGTTTTCCGTGGTGCTCAGGATCCCTTTGGCGGCGTAGATGTTCAGGTTGTCAAACAGCACGCTTTCCACGTGCATGGAGGTGTTCCAGAAATAGATCCCGTCTCCCAGGATCAGAAGGCAGGTCACATAGTAGACCAGGAAATAGACCGCCTTCATGGCCCGGTTGGGCCAGTGATGGTAGCACATGGCAGCCAGCAGCACCAACACGATGTTGTTGAACAGCCCGGCCAGCACCGAAAGCACCGTCATGAACCCGGGGTCCAGTTCCAGATAGCTGACCATGAACACCGCATCGATCAGATACAGGGTGCCCACCACCACCACCGGGAAATACCGTTTCACCCGGTCCCGGATCCGCCGGCGCTGGGCGTACAGGAACAGGACCACCCAGGACAGCAGCAGGTCCCGGCAGAAATAGTTCAGGGTGTGGTACCAGAATTCCGCCCAGGGAAAGGGTACGATTTCTTTCAAAAAGTTCCAGCGGTACCCGGCTTCCGCCAGAAAACTCAGGAGCACAAAGACTCCGTACAGGATTTTCTTTTTCACAACGCAGCCTCTCAGGATATGAATTGCAGGGATTTGGGCAGCAGGACAATGGAAAGAGGGGAATTGACCACCGCATCCCCGTCCAGTTCCGCCGCGAATTTACTTACATTGCACCGGACATCCACCTGGGTGGCGGGATAGATTTCCACGCTTTTGTCCAGGGTCAGCATGTCTGCGGCAATCAGTGCCGTATACCGGAGGAAGTCCACACAGCGGCCCTTGGTGAACAGGCACACATGCATGGTGGGATTGGACAGGGAGCCTCCGTTGACCAGAGAGAACCGGCCGGCATAGTACCGGCTTTTGGTGACGATCACCGAACTGGCCTGGTGCCACACCCCGTCCCCGTTGATCATCACCTGGAACCGGTATTTCCAGTTGTGGAGCAGCATTTCATTCCCCAGCACCCGGCCGCTCTGACGCACATAGGCCAGGGTGGACAGGTACTTTTTCTGTTTGGGGGTCACCTGCTGGACCACCATGGAATCCACCCCGATCCCGGCCACGGTGAGGAAGATCCGGTCGTTGGCCTTGCCCAGGCACACCGGGGTGGTGACTCCTTTGGAAACCCGGTACATCCAGTTGTGCACATCGGTTTTCTGCATCAGTTCCTTGGCCACCAGGTTCACGGTTCCTGCCGGATAGATGCTTACATAGGGCCAGTAGTCCTGGTCCACGCATTCTTCCACCAGGGCCCGGAGGGTGCCGTCTCCCCCAGCCACGATCACCCACTGGATCTGTTCTGCACAGATCTTTTTTCCCACAGCCTGGGTTTCCGCAAAGGTGCCCACGGTCACATACTGGAACTTTTCCGCACCGTACAGCCGCATCAGCTGCCGGGCAATGCTTTCCACATTGCTGTGGATTCCGCTGAAAAGGGTCTGCTTTCCGGAGTTGCGGTTGTGGACCAGAAGGACTTTCTGGAATCCTTCAATATCGACTTTATGACGAAGCATGTGCATCTCCACCTACTCTTTTTCTTCCATTATTCCGTGTAAATCCATTTTTTCCTTGAAAAATAATTCCAAACCGTCACCAGTGCCGAAGCCCCCACTTTGGATCCCATCACCGGCAGACCCAGGCTGCCTACAAACAGCCGCATAAGCAGCACGTTGTACAACAGCCCCAGGGTGGACACCAGGAGTACCAGGGAAAATTCCTTTCCTTTGCTGTAACGGACTCCGCTGGTGAACACCCAGATGTTGGTGGCGATGTAGTGGCACACCGTGGAACAAAGGTAAGCCGCCGCTGTGGCTACAAGATAGTTCCAGCCCCAGTGACTGTTGAACAGATAGACCAGGGCCCACTCAAACAAAGCAGCCGTGCCCCCGATGCAGAGATAACAGAGGACACGGATCTTTTCACTTTTGGATTTCTGGAGCATTTCAGTGCCCCATCAGCTGATACAGCAGCATGACCACCACTCCCGGGATTCCGAAGAAGCCGGCCACCAGAGCTGAAATGAAGTGGATGGGAATGGTCACTCCGAAAAGGCCTCCCAGGATGTTGAACAACCACAGCAGCACCACCCCGCAGATCCCGTTCCACAGGAGCTTCAGGGAAAGAGAGAACATATTGATGATCAGGAACAGGACAACCAGGGCTGCCCCGCCCACCAGCCATATTTCCATATTGTTTAACCGCCTTTTCTGCATAATCCGTTTTTTCCAGGCAGTCTTCTGCCTGCCGGAAAGGATCAGATTTCCCGCCGGTTTTCCAGAGCTTTGTACAAAGTCAGTTCATCGGCATATTCCAGATCCCCGCCCACCGGAAGCCCATGGGCGATCCGGCTCACCTTCACCCCGGTGGGGCGGATCAGCCCGGCCAGATAGTTGGCTGTGGCTTCCCCTTCCACATCGGAATTGGTGGCAATGATTACTTCCTTCACCGTCCCCTTCTGGAGCCGGAGCAGCAGTTCCCGAATCTTCAGCTGATCCGGGCCCACCCCGTCCAGAGGAGACAGGACCCCGTGGAGCACATGGTACAGGCCCTGGTAGCCCCGGGTCCTTTCCATGGCCGCCACATCCTGGGGCTGTTCCACCACGCACACCAGGCTCCGGTCCCGTTTTTCATCCTGACAGATTTCACACAGATCCCCTTCGCACAGGTCAAAGCACTGACGGCAGAGATGGACATTGTCCTTTACGTCCAGGAGAGCCCGGGCCAGTTCCTCCACATCTTCCCGCTTCATGTCCAGCACATGGTAGGCCAGACGCAGGGCCGATTTGGAGCCGATTCCCGGCAGGCGCCGCAGCTGTTCGTGGAGCCGTGCCAGGGGTTTTACCATCCGCATGCCTGAGACCGTTCCTTAAAACATCCCCGGCAGCTTCAGTCCGCCAGTCACTTTGCCCAGTTCCTTTTCCGTCATTTCGTCCACTTTCTTCATGGCATCATTGACAGCGGTGACGATCAGGTCCTGGAGCATTTCCACATCCTCCGGATCCACTGCATCCGGGGACAGGGTCAGGCTCACCAGGTTCTTGTTCCCGTTGACCACAGCTTTGACGGCTTCGCCGCCGGCGGTGCCTTCCACTTCCCGTTCCTTCAGTTCTTCCTGGAGCTTGGTCATTTCGCTCTGCATCTTCTGTACTTTCTTCAGCATGCCCTGCATGCCGTTCATTGCCATTCCACCTTTGAACATTTGGTTTCCTCCTTATGTCCCAACAGGGACCTTGTTTTATTCTTTATAGACTTCTCCGCCGAAAACCTGCATGGCTTTCTTCACACCCTCAGGGAGTTCCCCTGGTTTGACCGGGTGAGGGGCGGGACTTGCTGATTGGCTGGCCGGGGAAGGGGCCGGAACAGGTTCCGGTATTTCCTCTTCCTCCGGCGGTTCAGGGGGCAGCGGGATTTCCTCCTCCGGAGGCGCCGGAGGTTCCGGCATGGGATCCGGCACGGGAGGAGGCGGCGGTGCCGCCTGGACCGGTGCCGGTGCAGCCGCCGGTTTCTCCTGGGGCCGGTGGAGGGAAATCTCTCCTTCCTGCTGGACCACCTGGAGCCCGATAGGCTGCCCCACCGCTTCCTTCAAGATATCCTGGATCAGATTCCGGAAGGAAGGTTCTTCCATTTTTTCCTTTCCATAGGCGGAGCTGACGGCCAGGAGCAGTTCCTGGTCCTGGTAATCCGCTGCCTGGGCCATTTCCGCATAGACCAGGAACGTCCGCTTCCGGCGCCGTTTCAGACCCTGGAGCACCAGCTGCCACAGCTGCTGGGCCTTGGCCCGTCCGCTGCCGTCAAACTGCACTTCCCCGGCAGCAGGTTCCGGCCGGGCCGGCTGTACAGCCGGGGCCGGTGGTGCCGGGGGCGCAGCCGGTTCCGCCGCGGGAGCAGCGGGAACTGTCTCCTGGGGCCGCCGGGCTTCTTCCTGCCGGGCGGCTGCCGCCATCCGGGCAAAGGCATCCTTCACCCCGGAATTCGGCCTGACAGCCGTGGGGCCAGGAGATGCCGGCCGGGATACGGAGGCCTGTACGGCTGCCGGCCGGATTACCGGGGCTGCAGTCGGTGCCGCCGTGATGCCTCCCTGCCGGAGGGCGGCCACCTGCTGTTCCAGACTGTCGATCCGGGCCAGGAGAGCCGCCTCCGTATGGCCCCGGGTTTCACACAGGTCAAAGAGGCACAGTTCCCCTACGATCTTTTTCCGCAGGGAGAATTTGCTTTCCCGGATGGCCTCGTGGATCCGCTCCACACTGGCCACAATCTGGCTGGAAGTAAAAAGGGCCGCCGTCTCCCCCAGGGCTTCCGGGGTATCCGTCAGGTAAATTTCCTGATACTCCCGGTCTGCCTGGTACAGCAGCAGGGCCCGGAAATATTCCATCAGTTCCGCCAGGATCTGCTCCATTTCCTTGCCCTGTTCCAACAGCTGGCCCAGGGCATCCAGGGCCCCGGACAGATCCTTCTGGCCGATCCGGGTCACCAGTTCCCGGAGTTTTTCCCGGCCCACCAGGCCCAGCACCTGCCGGACCGTTTCCGCCGTAACAGGACTGGCCATGACACTGCACTGGTCCAGGAGACTCAGGGCATCCCGAAGTCCCCCGTCCGCCTGGATGGCCATGAGCCGCAGGGCTTCCGGTTCCGCCTGGATTTTGCTGCCGTTGGCCACTTTGGCCAGATGGGCTGCAATCTCGTCCACAGTGGCCCGGCGGAAGTCGAACCGCTGGCATCGGGACAGGATGGTATTGAGGATCTTCTGGGGCTCGGTGGTGGCCAGTATGAACACCACATGCTCCGGCGGTTCCTCCAGGGTTTTCAGCAGGGCATTGAAGGCATCGGTGGTGATCATGTGGACTTCGTCGATGATGTACACCTTGTACCGGCAGGAAGAGGGCGCAAAATACACCTGCTCCCGGAGTTTCCGGATTTCGTCGATGCCCCGGTTGGAAGCCGCGTCGATTTCCACCACATCCGGGCAGGTGCCTTCGGTGATTTCCCGGCAGCTTTCACAGTCGTTGCAGGGATGGGCTGTGGGGCCTTCCCTGCAGTTCAGTGCCTTGGCCAGGATCCGGGCGGTACTGGTCTTCCCGGTACCCCGGGGACCGGCAAACAGATAGGCATGGGAAATCCGCCCGGTTTCCAGGGCGTTGGTGAGAGCCTTCTTGATGGGACCCTGGCCCACCAGATCGTCAAAATCCTGGGGACGCCAGGTCCGGTACAATGCTACGTATGCCATCTTTCCCATCCTTTCTGCAGTGCTTCTTTGCTATTATACCTTTTTTCCATGGACGCTTTCAACAGGATTCTTTTCTTTTTTCAAAAATCCCTTGACAAAGAATGTAAAATTCGTTATACTAAATCTCGCAGTTGTCGTTCAGGCAGCTGAAAACTGAATAGCTGTCTGTCAGCAATTCAACCTGGAGAGTTGTCCGAGTGGTTGAAGGAGCACGCCTGGAAAGCGTGTATACGGGATAACCGTATCGAGGGTTCGAATCCCTCACTCTCCGCCATTTTTTATCCAATCAGCCGCGTCCAGCGGCTTTTATTTTTCCGGCGGACTGCAGGAGTGGGTCCTGCGCAATGGAGGCCTGTGAACCTTGTCAGGTCCGGAAGGAAGCAGCAATAAGCGGATACCCCCATGTGCCGCAGGGGTGCCTGCCCCTGCAGCCCGCCGGGAAAATAAAGAAAAAAGAGCTGCCGCCCCTTGGGGCGGCGGCTCTTTTTTTGTCATCGGTCAACGATTGCTTCCCTGCACACAAGAAGGCCCTTAAAACACCTCCAGTACCTTCCCCGGATTCAAAATATCCAACGGATCCAGGGCCCGCTTGATGGTTTCCATCATATAAAGTTCTCCCGGGTCCGCCAGTTGGGCCAGCTGCTTCACCTTTTTGGCCCCGATGCCGTGTTCCCCGCTGAGCTTGCCGCCCAGGGCATAGATGTACTGATAGGCCTTTTCGTGGAAGGCATCCAGGGCCTCTTCCCATTCCCGGTCGGACAGATCTCCCTTCAGCATGGCGAAATGAAGGTTCCCGTCCCCGGCATGGGCCAAGGTGAACACCCGGAAGGGATATTTTTTGGCTTCCGCGGACAGTTCGTCCAGGGCCTGGGCGATTTTGTCCAGGGGCACCACAAAGTCGTCACTGGTCATGACCTTGCTCAGCACCCGGGCGGATTCCAGACAGTTCTTCCGGAGGGTCCACACCCGTTCATCGGCCATGGACACATCGGCCGCTCCGTGGCTCCGGCACAATTCGTCCAGTTTCAGCAGTTTTTTATCCAGTTCGTCCTCGTCGAAACTTTCCAGAGTCAGGATCACATAGGACCCATCCTCATAATGGCCCAGGTCCAGTTGGGAATAGTCGCTGGCGGACCGGACGAAGGCATTGTCCATGAATTCCACACTGGTGGGATTCAGCCCTTCCCGGAGCAGTACGGGCACAATGCCTGTAGCCTTGGCCTGGTCGGTGAAAATGGCCAGCACATCGGCTTTATAGGGAGCCTGGGGCAGCAGCTTCAGGGTCACTTCCGTAATGATGCCCAGGGTACCTTCGCTGCCGATTACCAGCTGATCCAGGCAGTAGCCGGTGGTGTTCTTCTTGCTCCGGGTGCCCAGACGGGCAATCTGCCCGTTGGGCAGCACCACTTCGATGGCATGGACCTGGTTCCGGGTGGTGCCGTACCGGACGGCCTTGTCTCCCCCGGCATTGGTGGCCAGGTTCCCGCCGATCAGGCAGCTGTCGGCGCTGCAGGGATCCCCGGCATAGAACAGGCCCTTTTCCCTGGCGGCCTGCTGGACGGCTGCGGTACGGGCCCCGGCCTGGGCCACAAGATACATGCCTTCCGGATCCACTTTCAGGATCCTGTCCATCCGTTCCATTAAAAGCACCAGGCCGCCGCACACGGGAATGGCCCCGTCCGATACGCTGGTGCCCCCGCTCCGTGGCGTCACCGGGAACTGTTCCCGGTTGGCCAGTTTCAGGATGGCGGAAACCTCTTCCGTAGAGCCGGGAGCAGCCACTGCCTCCGGCAGATGGAACTTCCGGGGGTCGGTTTCCTCATCGGTCTTGTACTGTTCCAGGTGATCCGGATCCGTCCAGACATACTTCTCTCCTACAATGCTGCGCAGTGCGTCCAGGACTTTCCCGGTCATGGGTTGATAGATTTTCATGCTTCCTTCCTTCTTTCGCGGCCTCTGCAGTTTTTATACAGTAAAAAAGGGCTGCTGCACGAGCAGCAGCCCCATGGCTGGCGGATGGAGAGGGATTCGAACCCTCGGTACCTTGCGGTACACTTGATTTCGAGTCAAGCACCTTCGACCACTCGGACACCCATCCATGAGAATTTTATTATACCATACTTACCGCCGTGCTTTCAAAAAATCCTGCAAAATTTTCCGGCACTCCTCCTCCATTACTCCGGCCGTTACCTGGGTCCGGAAGTTCAGAGAAGGATGGGCAGGCAGGTTGAACTGGGATCCGCAGGCCCCGGCGGCACTGTCCCAGGCCCCGTACACCAGCCGGCCCACCCGGGCATTCCAGATGGCTCCGGCGCACATGGGGCAGGGTTCCAGAGTCACATAGAGGGCGGTGTCGCTGAGCCGCCAGCGGCCCAGCTGCCGGCAGGCTTCCCGGAGCACCAGCACTTCCGCATGGGCCGTGGCGTCCCGGTCCTGCTCCCGGCGGTTGTGGTTCCGGGCCAGCACCTGGCCCTCCCGGACCAGCACAGCCCCCACGGGGATTTCCCCCTCCCGGGCTGCCTGCCGGGCTTCCTCCAGGGCCATTTCCATGAAATGAACATCGGTCTGTCCGGCAAGCGAGTTCTTGGTAATCTGCGCCATCTTGTTTTTTCTCCTTTTCCAAAGATCCACTGGGGCGGCAGGCGGACCGTGCAGCAAACCCTCCTACTCCCTCTTGGTCAGCTTGTGCAGATCGTAAGGAGTATCCTGGTACACCACGTTCAGCCAGTTCAGGTAGAACAGATGGGCATAGCTGCACCATTTGAACAGCGGTTCCTGGGTGGTGTCGTCCGTGGGATAGTAGTGTTTGGGCAGGGAAGGGTTCAGGCCCTTTTCCCGGTCCCGGACGTATTCATCCCGGAGGGTCATCCGGTCATATTCAAAATGGCCCATGACGAAGATCCGGCGCATGTCTTCCGTGGCACAGATGTTGATACCGTTTTCCACGCTGCGGCTGAGCACCTGGAGATCCGGATTGCTGTACACCTTGGCGTCATCCACGGTGGTGTACCGGGACTGGGGAATGAAATACCGGTCGTCAAAGCCCCGGAGCAGCGGATGGTTCCGGACCGTGAGCCCATAGGGATAGATGCCGCAGAGCTTCTGGGGGAACATGATCTTCGGCACATCATAATAATAGTACAGGCCGGCCTGGGCGCCCCAACAGTAATGGAGCACGGAATACACATGGGTCCGGGCCCATTCCAGGTATTCCTCGATTTCTCCCCAGTATTCCACATCCTCGAATTCCAGTTTTTCCACAGGAGCCCCGGTGACAATGAGCCCATCGTAATACCGGTCCTGGACATCGCTGAATTCCAGGTAGGCGGATTCCAGGTAGGAATTGTCCGTATGGGTCCCCACCCGGCTCACCGGCCGGCAGAAATCGATTTCCAGCTGGAGGGGAGAATTCCCCAAAAGCCGGAGCAGCTGCACTTCCGTAGGCTTCTTCAAAGGCATCAGGTTCAGGATCAGGATCTTCAGAGGACGGATGTCCTGGGTCAGGGCCCGGTCATTGTCGATGGTGATGATATTTTCTTCACGCAGCTTTTCCTTGGCGGAAAGATGGCTGTCGATTTTGATTGGCATGGAAATCACTCCTTCTTCATGAATAAAAAAAGCTTCCGCCCCTGCAGGGACGAAAGCATCGTGGTACCACCCGGCTTCGCCTGGTTGCCCAGGCCTCTCGAGCACACGCAAGGCGGATGCTCCAGTGCTGTAACGGGCACCCCCGGATGACCTACTGCCGTTCAATCATCTGCTCCAAGGCCATGTTCCCCTTCTCCGCCGCTCTTCCTTTCACCCAAATGGAAGCTCTCTGTGCCGGCCTGCAAAGGGTACTCTTCTTTTCATTGCAGGTTTGTCTATCAAATTGCTTTCAATTTAGCACAGAAAACCCGGTTCGTCAAGAGGTTTCCCCCTTGCAATCTTCTCCTTTTGGCCGTATACTGGATGCAGATTTGATGTTGTTAAAACAACGGAGGAAAACTATGGATACGGAATTTCTGGCCAAAACGGCTTTGTTCAAAAATGTTCCCCCGGAAGAGATCCAGGTCCGGATACACTGTCTGGGAGGTGTAGTCCGCTCCTACGACAAGGGAACCTACATCCATTACGCCGGGGATGTGGTCCACACGGTAAGCATGGTACTGAAAGGAAGGGTCATCATCGAAAACGACGACCTGTGGGGCAACCGGAACCTGCTGGGGCAGATGGGCCCCGGGGAGCTGTTTGCAGAAGCCTATGCCTGTGCGGAAAACGAACCCCTGCTGATCAATGTGCTGGCGGTGGAGCCCACCACCGTGCTGATGATGGACCTGTCCAAGGTGTTCCACACCTGTTCTCGGAGCTGTCCCCAGCACCAGCAGATCAGCGACAACCTGCTCCACATCCTGGCCCGGAAGAACCTGTCCCTGGCCCGGCGGATTCTCCACACCTCCTCCAAATCCATCCGGGGGAGAGTGCTGTCCTACCTGTCCTTTTTGGCAGCCCAGCAGAAGCGGAAGATCATCACCGTCCCCTTCAACCGGCAGCAGATGGCGGATTATCTGAGTGTGGACCGGAGTGCCCTCAGCAACGAACTGAGCAAGATGCAGAAGGAAGGCCTCCTGGAATACCACAAGGAAAGCTTCAAGCTGCTGAAAGAAGAATGAGGACTGTCAATAGTCAATGGTCAATTGTCAATGGCCGTTGGAAGCCGGCTTTCAGCCGGTTCTGAATGATATAAAGGAGTAAGGTTGCTATGGAGCAAATGGAACTTACAGGAAAGATCCTGCCGGGGATCCCGGTGGAGGAGCATCCTTTTCCACCTTTCCTGCCGGAGGGAGCCAAAGTGCTGATCCTGGGGACATTTCCCCCGGCAGCGGAAAAGCGGGCCATGGATTTCTACTATCCCAATTTCCAGAACGACATCTGGCGGATCATGGGAATGATATATTTCAAAGACCCGGACCATTTCCGGAAAGGGACGGAAAAAGCCTTTGACCCGAAAGCCATCAAGGCCTTCCTGACCCGGACGGGCATCGCCCTGGGGCCCACGGTGCTCCGGGCCCAGCGGCAGAAAGGCAATGCCTCGGACAAACTCCTCCATGTGGTGGAAGAAGCCTCCCTGGCCGCCATGGTCCGGCAGATCCCGAACTGCCGCCATCTGATCACCACCGGAGAAAAGGCTACGGAAATCCTCCTTGGCCAGTGCACAAATCCTCCCAAACTGCCCCGGACCGGCACCACCCTGCCCATTACCCTGGACGGACGGGAACTGCTTCTTTCCCGGCTCCCCTCCACTTCCCGGGCCTATCCCATGAAGCTGGAAAAGAAAGCGGAGATGTATGGGGCGGTGCTGCTTGAAGCAGCACCGCCCGTCAGCTGTCAACGTTCAACGGTCAGCGGCCAAAGGAAAAAAGCAGATTGAGCCTGCCGCTCAATCTGCTTTTTTGATGTCAACAACGACGATTTCCGGTTTTGGGCCCGTCCGCACCGGGACGCCCCAGAGGCCGTAGCCACTGGAGACTGTGGCCAGCATCCCCTCCACCATTTCTGATCCGTAATCCAGGAAGTACATTTTTCGGGTGATCAGCCGGTTGGGAGCCATCTGGCCTGCATGGGTATGGCCGGCAAAATACAGATCGTATCCTTTACCCGCCGCTTCCGGGATCCTTCGGGGTTCATGTTCCATGAACACGTTGAACTTCCCGGGTTCCGGATGATAGTCCGCCCGCCGGTTTCCAAACAGGTAATCGTCCATCCCCGTCAGGTTCAGCCAGGGATTCACCATCCGGTTTTCATCCACGGCAAACCGGACGCCTTCCTCTTCCAGGAATTCCCGTTCCACAGCTCCGGAACCCAGCCGTTTGTCATGGTTGCCAAACACCGCATAGACCCCGTCGGTACTCCGCAGCTTCCGGAACGTGCCCAGGCTCCCTTCCTGGAGCACAAAGGGCAGGTCCCCGTCCACCATATCGCCCCCCAGAAGGACCAGATCCGGCTTTTGCTCATTGATCCTCCGGACCAGAGTTTCCCCATAGGAGGTGCCGAAAAGACCGCCAAAATGAAGGTCGGACACAAACACGATCCGATAGGGGCCAGGGATGTTTTTATCCGTGGCATATTCCAGCTTCCGGACCACCGGGTGGAGGGCCTGCCAGCAGCCCACAGCCACCAGGAGCACCGTCCCCGCAAAAAGCACCTGGGCTGCCCGGGGCGCCAGAAACGGCCAGTGCCCCAGTTTCCCTACAAGAAAAGCCACCAGGAACAGAACCATCCCCAGCACGGAATAGTACAGGAAGCCCATCCACAGGCCCCCTGCCCAGGCCAGGAACCGCAAAAGAGGCCGGGGCACCGCATTCAGATACACATTGCTGAACACAAAACACAAAGGCAGTACCCAAAAAGGCACCAGAGTCCACCAGGACCGCAAAAAAGAGAGCCCCGCCCGGTACATGGCCCAGATGGCCATGGAGCCACCCAGTCCCACCAGCAGCAGGGTCACAAAGAAGGATTTCACGAGAACATCATCCCTTTACAACAGCGTTTTTCCCGCCCAGAAGGACACACTGGCTGCCAGAAGGCCCAGGGTATTCTGGAGCAGGAGATACAGGAACCCGGTTACATGTTCCCCGTGGAGAAAGAAATGGAGCCCTTCCTTAATAAAGGAAGAAAAGGCCGTAAAGCCGCCGATAAACCCCCAGTACAGCAGCATGGCCCATTTGGGGTGTGGGAATTTGGTATACAGGAAGGCAGCGAAAAAGCCTACCAGGATACATCCGAAGGTATTCACAAAGACCATTTCCCAAGGAAAATGATTGCTCCAAACTCCCTTCAGGGCCCCAGCCACCAGGTATCTGGCCACCGATCCCAGGGCGCCGCCCAAAGCCACATAGACAAGCAGCAATGCATCTTCTTTCCACATCATAAACTTCTCCCCCTCAATAGAAATAACAGTAAAATCACGCCTCCCTGCTGGACTCTTTTTCCCCATTTGAAAAAACGGGCGCTGAATCCACTACCAGCGTCCTTCCATAATAATATGATAGTAAAAACCGTTTATTTTGTCAATTCATTTGAAAATTGTTCAAAAAGATTCTTTCTCTTTCTTTATCCATCCTTTCCTTCTCTTTCCCGACTTTTCAGCCGGAAACATTGCACCGGAACGGGGACAACGGTATAATGACAGTATTATGAAAGAAAACAAATTACCCTTCAAAATCAAAGAGAACATCGAACTGACCATCACCGGTCTGGGCAGCTCCGGAGAAGGGGTGGGCAAAGTCAGCGGCTTTACCTTCTTCGTCCCTGGAGCCCTGCCGGGAGAGCGGATCCAGGCCCAGGTGACCCTGCTGAAGAAAAGCTACGGCCAGGCCCGGCTGCTGAAACTGCTGGTGCCTTCTCCAGACCGGGTGACCCCACCCTGCCCGGTGTATGCCCAGTGCGGCGGCTGCCAGCTCCAGCACCTGTCCTATCCGGCCCAGCTGGCCCTGAAACGCCAGACGGTGGTGGATGCCATGGAACGGATCGGCCATTTTTCCAAACTCTGCGTCCAGGAAACCCTGGGAGCGGAGGACCCCTGGCATTACCGGAATAAAATGCAGGTACCGGCTGCCCAGGGACGGAACCACACCCTGGCCATTGGCTGCTACGCCCAGGGCACCCACCGGGTCATTGATGTGAAAGACTGTCTGATCCAGCAGCAGACCAACAACAAAATCGTCCAGGTGGTCCGGGCCTGGATGGAAAAATTCCGGATCCCGGCTCTGGAAGAAGATGCCCGGCGGGGCATTGTCCGGCACATTATGGGCCGGGTGGGAGTCCGTACCGGGGAAGTAATGGCCGTGCTGGTGACCAACGAACCTCAGGTCCCCCATCTGAAGGATCTGACGGCCATGCTCCGGCAGGAAATCCCCGGCTTCACCACTCTGGTCCAGAACCTGAACACCCGTCATACCAATGTGATCATGGGCCCCAAAAACAAAGTGATCTGGGGGCCGGGCGTAATCCATGACCGGCTGGGAAAATTCACCTTTGCCATTTCTCCCCATTCCTTCTTCCAGGTGAACACCCTCCAGGCGGAAAAGCTCTATGAAACAGCCCTCCAGTACGCGTCCCTTACAGGAAAGGAGAAGGTCATCGACGCCTACTGCGGCACCGGCACCATTACCTTGTTCCTGGCCCAGAAAGCTCAGCGGGCCCTGGGAATCGAAATCGTGGCTCCGGCCATCCGGGATGCCAGGCAGAATGCCCGGGACAACCAGGTGACTAATGCAGAGTTCCTGTGCGGAGATGCGGCCAAAGAAATGCCCGAACTGGTCCGCCAGGGCAGCCGCCCCGATGTGGTGGTGCTGGATCCTCCCCGGGCCGGCTGTGAACAACGGGTGCTGGACGCCATTGCCAAAGTCCGTCCCCAGCGGGTGGTGTATGTTTCCTGCAACCCGGCCTCCCTGGCCCGGGATGCGGCCATTTTGCGGGACAAAGGCTTCGTGGTCCGGAAAGTCCAGCCCGTGGACATGTTCCCCCATACCAGCCATGTGGAGACCGTGTGTCTGCTGACCCTGCGGTAGGAGGGGCTGCTGCTTATATCACACTATTGCACTATGAATTAGGATGTGTTATTCTTTTTCTATTCCATCCATCCGGATTTACAAGCACACAAAGGAGGAATCCGTCCATGACTCAGATTTCTGAAACTGCCAAAGAGAAGATCCGAAGCCAGTTCCCGGTCTTCCAGGAAGCCGCACGGGCTTTCTATGCCAAAGAGCTGGCTCCCGGAAAATATAAAGGGACTTCCGGCAAATTCGGTTCCTATGGAGAACGGGGCGCGAACAGCAGCATGCTCCGGCTGCGCTTCTCCGGCGGGGCCATCGATCAGGCCCATATGGCCTTCCTGGCCCAGGCCATCGACAAATACCATGTGACCCTGGCCCATTTCACCACCGGGGAAGCCCTCCAGCTCCACCATCTCCAGGAACAGGAAGTACTGGGGCTGTACCAGGACTGCTTCGACCATGGAATCTACTGCGCAGGCGCCGGCGGAGACAATCCCCGGAACATCACGGCCAGCCCTCTCCACGGGGTGGAAAAGGGAGAACCCTTTGACATGACCCCGGCCATCCGGGCAGCCGCCAATTTCGTCATCAGCCTGATCCCGGAACTGAAACTGCCCCGGAAATACAAGATCAGCTTTTCCAACGGCATCGACAATGAAGGCCATGCCACTTTCAAGGACCTGGGCTTTGTAGCCCGTCCTGACGGCACCTTCGATGCCTACGCCGGCGGGGGCTTCGGGGTCAACGGCAGCCGGTTCGGGGTGCTCATTGACACCCAGGTGGATCCCCATGACCTGTCCTGGTATATCCTGGGCTATGCCCGGGACGTGTACATGAAATACGGGGACTATGAACACCGGGGGACCGCCCGTTCCCGGTTCATCCTGACCAAAATGGGAAAAGAACCC
Organism: Acidaminococcus sp. HCP3S3_G9_1; assembly: GCF_052122455.1. Classification (NCBI taxonomy): domain Bacteria; kingdom Bacillati; phylum Bacillota; class Negativicutes; order Acidaminococcales; family Acidaminococcaceae; genus Acidaminococcus; species Acidaminococcus sp. HCP3S3_G9_1. The sequence goes on from NZ_JBQKCH010000002.1 coordinate 199,661, forward strand.
TTCCGGAAAGCGGTCCGGGATGCCGTGGCCCGGTGCCGGGAAGAAGGGATCCCCCGTCTGGAACTGGAACCCATCCCTCCCCTGACCAAATCCGGAAAAGATGATTCCGTCCTGGCCGATCCCCGGATCCACAGCCAGAAACAGGAAGGGCTGTACTATGTGGAATACAAGCCCCTGGGCGGGGTGCCGGATATCCAGGTGTTCCGGCAGCTGCTGGGAGAAGCTTCTCAGATGGAAGGCGCCCAGCTGCGGCTCAACGCAGACGAAACCTGCTACATCATCAACCTGACGGCGGAAGAAGCCCGGCAGGTGGCCGCCCTGACAGAAAAGGACACCGCCCACACCCTCTTTGAACATTCCGTCAGCTGCATCGGCGCAGCTGTATGCCAGCAGGGCCTGTGTGATTCCCATGGGACCCTGGCCCGGATTGCCTCCTTCCTGAAGGAAAAGGGCGTGGATACCCGGTATCTGCCCAAATGCCACTTCTCCGGCTGCCCTTCCACCTGCACTGTCCAATCCCTGGCGGCGCTGGGCTTCCGTGGGGCCTTCACCCTGGTGAACGGGGAACGGGCCAGTGCCTTCCAGGTGTACGCGGGAGGCAGCTACGCCTACGGAAAGGAAAAGATCAGCGAGCCTCTGGGCCTGATTGCCACCGCCCGGCTGCCCCAGTTCTTCCTGGACCTGAACCAGATCCTCCTGGAAGCCGGCCAGCCCTTTACCCAGTGGTATCCGGACCATGAAGAGGCGTTCCTGGAACTGTTGAAGAAATACGCGTAAAAAAGGGGCTGTGAAAAAATGAAGAATCATTTTTTCACAGCTCCTTTTACAAGCTCTCCAAAAAGCTTCCCACTGCCTGGGCATATCCTTCCGGATTGTCTACTATTTCATTGGCGTGGCCGGATCCTTCGAAATAGACCAGCTTTTTATGGGGACTGGTGCACCGGTCCATCAGTTCTTCCGCAATGTGAGGGGGAATCAGCCGGTCCACATCTCCGTGGAGGAACAGTACCGGAGTGGTCATCCTCTGGACGCAGGAAGCCGGGTCCACATCCCGGAGGGTCTTCCGGGTATGGTAGTACATGGAAGCCTGGAAAAAGGGATCCAGTACTTCCATGCCGGTAAGGATCCGCTGGTCCTCTGTATAGTTCATGAGCTTTTCCCGGCCCAGTTCCAGTACATTGCCATAGGAACTGTCTGCCACGTAGAAAGCCATGTCCCGGCCCTGAGGGGTGCCGGCATAGATCAGGCTCATGGCGGCCCCCAGGGAAATGCCGTGGAACCCGATGGATACCTGAGGATCCTGCTGCCGGAGCAGAGCCACCCAGCTGTCCATGTCTTCCGGATCGTGGATTCCCCAGTCATTGGTATTGCCGCCGCTTTCCCCATGGCCCCGGATGTCCGGCATCAGCACATTGTATCCCCGGGCCAGGTAAATCCGGGCATAGGGAACGCACATGGTCCGGTTCTGGTACAGGCCGTGGAGCAGGATAACGGTTTTATGGCCTCCTGTAGGGCTTTCAATGTAGGTGCCCTGGAGCCGGGTACCGTCCTTGGAGGTGACGGCCACCCGTTCCCAGCCGTATTTCCGTTCCAGCCCATGGATCATGTCCAGGTCATTCCGATGGTTCTCGATGGCCAGCAGTTTGTCCCAGGGCTGGGTGAACAGCTGGGTGTACGCGGCATTCCCGGCATAGAATCCGGCTCCCAGCAGGAGCAGCAGGGTCAGGAACACCAGATATTTGATGAAATTCCAAAGGAAACGCATACCTTCTTCGCCTTTCTGTGATGCATAGAATACTGACTATACATTATAATCCCAAGATGCAGAATAAATAAGGCAGAAAAGAGGCAAAAGGATGAACAAAGGGGCTGTTGCGCATGCAACAGCCCCTTGTCTCACGGCTCCGGCAGCACCATGCACCAGAACAGGATGGTGAACATGCTGAGCAGGGTGGACAGTACCGTCAGCTTGGTGGCAAAGGGAGCGTCGCTGCCGTACCGGGCGGCGAAAATGGCGGTAGTGGCTCCGGCAGGCATGCCGGTCATGAGCACCGCGATCCCGGTGGCCACCGGATCCAGCCCCAGTGCGGCACTGACCCCCCAGGCCAGCCCGGGCAGCAGGATCAGCCGCAGGATGCTGTAGAGGATGCTGTCCCGGTTGAAGATGGTCAAAAGCGGCACATCCGCCAGGATGGTCCCCACGATGAACATGGTAATGGCCGCATTGCACCCCCCGATGTACCGGATGGTCATGTCCAGAAAAGCCGGAGGCCGCCACTGGGTCAGGATCAATACGATCCCGATGTACACAGCGATCAGACAGGGATGGGTCAGGACCTTTTTCAGCACTTCTTTCCGGCTTTCCTGCCGGGCCATGAAATATCCGGTGCCCACGGACCACATGACCAGCCGCAGGGGAATCAGGAACACAGAGGCATAGAACAGCCCCAGGTCCCCATAGACCCCTTCCGCCACCGGATAGCCCAGAAAGCCGCTGTTGGACACCAGGGTGCCGTACTGGAGCACCTTTTTCCGGGTATCCGGATACCGGTTGAACAGGAAATGGTTCAGGATCATGAAGAGCACCTGGAGCACAGCCCCTGCCCCCAGGATCCGGCCGCAGGTCAGGAAGATATTTCCTTCAAAGGGCATGAGACAGGATTTGATGATGTTGCAGGGAATGATCACATAGACGCACACATCGGTGAGACACCGTTTCCCCGGTTCATCCACAATATTCTTTTTCCGCAGGTACAGACCAATGAGAATCAGCAGGAAGAGAGACAGCTGGAGATTCCCCAGTCGATAGATATCCATGGCACCGCCTCCCTAGGACAGTTTTTTCATGACCCACCGGGCCGCCATATCATACAGTCCGGTAGGCAGCAGGGTATGGGCCAAAAGCAGCAGCCAGGCGTCCTTGCCGCACAGATACCGAGCCTGGGGCTGGGAGGCGTTGGCCGCCAGGAAAATGGTTTTGGCCACATCCTGGGGGGTGTTCAGCCACTTTTGGTCGTAGAGCCGATGGAGCCCCCGGGCCATTTTCTCTCCCCAGGCCCTGCAGGCTCCCTGCCGGGACACTTCTGCCAGATGGTCAGCGGCAATGTGGCCCCAGGCCGTCCGCACCAGCCCCGGTTCCACAATGCTCACCTGGATTCCCTGGCCGGCGGTTTCCATCCGCAGGGCGTCACTGAGGGCTTCCAGGGCATATTTGCTGGCATGATACCAGCCCCCGAAAGGACCTGTGACCCGTCCGGCAATGGACGAAACCATGATCACCCGTCCCTGGTGCTGCCGGCGGAAAAGCGGCAGCACCATCCGGGTGAGCCGGATGGCCCCGAACACGTTCACTTCCATCTGATGTCGGGCCTCCGCCAGGGGCACGTCCTCCACCGCTCCATAGGATCCGTAGCCGGCATTGTTGATCAGGATGTCCAGGGTCCCGTGCTGGTTCAGGATCTGTTGGAGGGCGTTCTGGCAGGAATAGTCTTTGGTCACGTCCAGCACCAGGGGGATGACCCCGTATTTGGACAGTTCCTGGAGTTTGTCCAGGCGCCGGGCTGCCCCGTACACCACATGGCCGGTCCGGGCCATAAGGATGGCGGTTTCCCGGCCGATGCCGCTGCTGGCCCCGGTGACCAGCACCACCTGCTGTTCCATGGTTCCCCCTCCCTTTCTATTCCCCGGCCTGGACTTCCGGATAGGGCCGGACAGCCGGCTGGTTCTTCCCGTGTTCCCCGATGTTCTTCCCCATCCAGATCATATGGTACCAGCGGTTGAACTTGTAGCCGCAGTTTTTGAAGAGCCCCACCGGTTCAAACCCCAGATGGGCATGGAACTGGGCGCTGTTGAAGTCCAGGTATTCGTCCGGCTGTTCCGGATAGCCGATACAGGCGTACACATCCAGGATCCCCATTTTTTTCAGGGCTTCCAGAAGGGCGCCGTAGAGTTTCTTTCCCAGTCCCTTTTTCCGAAGATGGCAGTCCACATAGATGCTCAGTTCCGCGGACCAGTCATAGGCCGGACGGCCCACAAAGGGTCCGGCATAGGCGTACCCCAGCACCCGGCCGTCCTCCACCGCCACAAAATAGGGATAGCGTTCCTGGGTATGGGCGATCCGCCGCCGGAATTCCTCCACACTGGGCACCTGGTATTCAAAGGTGATCACCGTGCTTTCCACATAGGGTGCATAAACAGAACGGATGGCCGCTGCGTCCTCCGCCGTGGCCTCCCGGATCATCAGTTCACTCATGGGTATTCCCCCTGTCTTTGGTAGGTTTGCTGTTTTTATTATAGGCCATTTCCGGGACCGGTAGCAAATTTTTTGAAAGGAAGGCCCTGGCACTGGCTTTTCTCTTGAAAATAGGGTATGATAAAAAGAAAATCCATTGGCTGAAAATTCAGTTCTTTAGGGAGGTCTTGTTCTTGATTACCCATATTGCCGCCATTTCTTTCAGTCCCACCGGTCAGACGGAAGCCCTGGTCCGGGAATTCGGGGAACAGCTGGCCCGCCGTTTCCAGGCAGAAGGGGTCACCCTGTCCCATCATTCCTTCACCCTGCCCCAGGATCAGCAGACTCTCCATACCTTCGGTCCCGCCACCCTGGTGATCTTCGGGATGCCCACCTATGCCGGCCGGATTCCCAACAAGGCCCTGCCCTTTGTCCAGCAGCTGTTTTCCGGAGATCCGGAAAACAAGACCCCGGCTGTGGCCCTGGTGACCTTCGGCAACCGGAGTTACGACAGCTCTCTGACGGAACTTCGGGATGAACTGGAAAAGAAGGATTTCCGGGTGTTCGCTGCCGGTGCCTTTGCCGCTCCCCACGCCTTTGCCGCCATCGGCCGGGATCATCCCACGGTTCAAGACAAAGAAAAATTCCAGGAACTGCTGGACCGGGTGGAAGGAAAACTCCGGAGCGGAGAGCCTCTGGAAAGAGTGAGCATCAACGGAGACGCCCCGGTGGCCCCCTACTACATCCCTCTGGGAGAAGACGGCCAGCCTGCCAAGTTCCTGAAAGCCAAGCCCCAAACGGACCTGACCAAATGCGATCACTGCGGCAAATGCGCCCAGGTGTGTCCCATGGGGTCCATCAATCCGGAAAACACCGATGAAGTCCCCGGCATCTGCATCAAATGTCAGGCCTGCATCAAATACTGTCCCAAAGGGGCCAAATATTTCGACGATCCCCGCTTTCTCTCCCACAAAGCCATGCTGGAGAAGAATTACCAGAGGACGGCGGAATCGGAAGTATTTTAAAAGGGGTGCTGCTGACGCAGCACCCCTTTTGTCGCGACCCGCGACCGGAGCATATTGCCTCTGCAATATGCTCCTTATTTCATCCAATACACCCGATGTTCCTTCCGCAGGGGAGCGATGGGGATATCTCCCTTTACATAGCCCACTGCGCAGTGGCCGATGCCTTCCCATTCGCCGGTGATACCCAGGGTTTTCAGCAGAGCTTTGCCTTCCGGCCGTTCGAATTCTTCCTTGGCCCGATGGATCCAGCAGCTGCCCAGGCCCAGAGAATGGGCGGCCAGCATCAGATTCCCCATGACCAGGGACCCGTCATACACTTCCGTGGGCTTCGTCTTGTCCGCCAGTACGATGAGCACGGCCGGTGCCCCGTAAAAAGGATCGAAATCCGGAGCCCAGCCGCCGATTTCACAGTTCAGCCGGCTCAGCCGCTTCACCATGGCCGGGTTGGTAATGGCCAGGATGATGGTATCCTGGCTGCCTCTGCCACTGGGGGCATAGAGTCCTGCCTTGATGATTTCCTGAAGATCGGTTTCCGGCACCGGGTCCGGTTTGAAACTGCGGATGCTCCTGCGGAGCTGCATGGCTTCCAGTACTTCGTTGTTCATGGTATCCTCTCCTTTTCCAGTTATCTGCTGTCATGATACCATATCCCCCGGCCCTCGCACCGGTTCTTCCCGAAAAGTTCAAAACTTTTTCCTTTGACTTTCCTCCTTGAATGTGACATGCTAAGAGGATAGAATAAGGAACAAACAGACGTTGATCTGAAAAGGAGGCTTTTTTTATGGCATTGTTATCGAAAATCCGTGCGGCAGGCCTGTCCCTGCTGCTGGTGCTTTCCGCCGGCTCCCTGGCCCAGGCTGCTTCTCCCGTAGACAAGGCTGTGGTGAAAGACATGGTCCGTGTCCAGAGCGTCATGGCCAAGGAAAAATACATCCAGTACGAAATGAAGGGCACCCTGTTCAGCCCCATCGGAGTGGGGAACCTGTCCCTTACCGGGAACGGAGTGGAAGAAACAGACAAAAAGAATACCCGGATGGAAAAGCTCAGCGGAGATCTCCACGGCACCGGGGAGCTGACCCTGCTCACCGGCCAGCAGACCGCCAGCCAGCCCATTGACGCCTATTTCTTTGCGGAAAAAGGCCAGCTGACCCAGTACATCAACAGCGGCAAAGGCTGGGCCAAAAGTGTCCGTCCCTACACCCTGCCTCTCCTGCCCAATCCGGACAGCAAAAAAGCCGAAAAGGAACTGCTGGAGTACCTGTCTTCCGCCAAGGTAACCAAGGAAACCAGCCGGGAAAAGACCCTGGAATTCACCCTGGACGGCCAGAAGCTGGCCAATAAGCTGGCCCAGGATCCGGAATTCAAAAAGCAGAAGGATGCAGAACAGATCCAGTCCCTGGTGGCCCAGGTAAAGGACGTGCCCTACACAGTGGTGCTGGATAAAAAGACCTGGCGGATGAAACGGCTGGGCATGGACATGACCCCGGTGCTCCAGACCACCGGCGGTTACATCCTGGATGCCGCCGCCAAGACCAAAAAGATCACCCCGGAGCAGCAGCAGATGTTCACCAGCCTGCTGGGAAGCTCCACCCTGGTCTTCGCCTTCCAGTTCGACTACCAGCAGGGTAAAGACGTGACCCTGCCGGAAGCCGTGGAAAAAGCAGCCAAAACAGCAGAATGAAAGAAGAGGGTGCTGCACGCAAGGTACAGCACCCTCTTCTTTTTTTATCTTTTCAGCGTTCCTTCCGACTGGGCCACGATGACCGCTGTTGCCGCATCTCCCACGATGTTGGGTACGCAGCGGGCCATGTTCAGGATCCGGTCGATCCCTGCCAAAAGGCCGATGGCTTCCATGGGCAGATTCACCGAACTGAGCACAATGGTCAGCATGACCAGCCCGGACCCGGGAATTCCCGCCGTCCCGATAGAGGCCAGGGTGGCAGTCAGCATGATCATCACCTGCTGGGTAAAGGTCAGTTCCACCCCGAAGATCTGGGCCGTGAACACCACAGCAACCGCTTCATAAATGGCCGTCCCGTTCATGTTCATGACAGCGCCGAAGGGAATCACAAAATTGGCGGTTTCTTCATCCACCCCCACTTTCTTTACACAGGCCAGGTTCAGGGGGATGGTGGCCACACTGGAACAGGTGGCAAACACAAAAGTCATGGCTTCCTTCATGTTCTTCAGGAATTTCAGGGGACTGACCCGGCCGAATACGCCCACCATCAGAACAGCCTGGACCACCAGCAGATACACCACAGCACACAGATACATAGCCCCGATGGTCTTGATGTAGGGGATCAGGATGGCCGTCCCGTTTTTCCCCACAACGGAGGCCATCAGTCCCAGCACCCCGTAGGGAGTGAATTCCAGAGCCATGTTGGTGATTTCCTTCATTACTTCCTGGCCTGCCCGGCAGCAATCCAGCAGGGGCTTGCCCTTGTCACCCAGTTTCAGCAGGGCGAAACCCATGATCAGGGCAAAGAAGATGATCTGGAGCAGATTCTGTTTGGCCAGTGAAGCAAAGATGTTCACCGGGATGATATTGATCACCGTATCCAGCATGGAAGCCGGTGCCTGTCCCTTGGGCTGAGGAGCTGCCACATTGCTCAGTTCCACCCCGGCACCAATGTTCATCATGTTGCTCACCACCAGCCCCAGGACAATGGCCAATGCCGTGCTGACCAGGAAGATGATGACCGTTTTGATGCCGATCCGTCCCAGCCGTTTGCCGTCTCCCACATCTGCTGCCGCACAGACCAGCAGGGTAAATACCAGAGGAGCCACCACCATGGTCAGCAGATTGGTCAGGATGGTCCCCAGGGGCTTCAGTACTTCGGCCCGGGGTCCCAGGACCAGTCCCAGGACAATCCCCAGGACAAACCCGATCATGATCCGGGTGAAAAGGCTCAGCCGATTCCACGGTTTACAAATAAATCCCATTTTTCATCGCTCTCCTTTTCCCTTTTTCCATCAGACAAACCGGCACACATGATCCACGGCAATATCCGAGAAGCCAAAAGCTTCCGCTTTGGTCATCTTGCCGTTGCACACATCCTGGATCACCTGGAGCATGTCTTTGCCGCATTCCTTGAAGGTTTTTTCGCCCCGGACAATGGCACTTACATCCACATCCATGTTGTCTTCCATTTTCCGGTAGGTCCGTTCATTGCCCGTAACCTTGATGACCGGTACAATGGCATTCCCGGTGGGAGTCCCCCGGCCGGTGGTGAAGATCACCGCATTGCAGCCCCCGGCTACCATGGAGGTTACGGAAGAAATGTCGTACCCTGCCGTATCCATCACAATGGCGCCCTGGCAGGAAGGCCGTGCTGCCTGTTCCAGCACTTCCACAATGGGACGGGTACCGCCTTTGCGGATGCAGCCCAGGCTCTTTTCATCCAGGGTGGAAAGTCCCCCTGCCTTGTTCCCCGGGGTAGGCTGCCCGGCCCGGCAGTCCTGGCCGGCGGCCATCAGATGGGCCTCATAGTCTTTGCAGATCTGGATGATCTGGTTGTGGATGTGGGGAGTGGCTGCCCGTTTGGCCAGTACATGTTCCGCACCGATCCATTCGATGGATTCGCTCATGATGGTAGAAGCCCCCAGGTCCACCAGCAGGTCACTCAGTTCTCCCACAGCCGGGTTGCTGGCAATGCCGCTGGTGGCATCGGATCCGCCGCATTCGATGCCCAGCAGCAGATTGGAAATGTCACACAGTTCTTTCTGCTGGAGCGCTGCTTCCGCTGCCATTTCCCGGGCCGCCCGGACTGCTTTTTCGATGGTCTTCAGGGTGCCTCCCTCGTCCTGGATGCCAAAAGAAACAACCGGTTTGGAGGTCATCTGCTGGATTTTTTCCTTCAGTTTCAGATGAGGTACGGTTTCACAGCCCAGACCAATGATCACCACCCCGTACACATTGGGGTTGCAGGCAAATCCTGTGAGCACCTTCTGGGACATGGCCGTGTTGGCCGCCACATCGGAGCATCCGGTATTGAAAATGATGTTTACGGCTCCCTTGACCTGGCTGGCTACGATACGGGCCGTTTCACTGCCGCAGGCGCAGGTGGGCAGGATCAGGACATGATTGCGGATCCCGGCTCTTCCTTCTTTTCTCTTATATCCCCAAAATTCCATGATTGTCACTCCTTATTCCTTTACAAATTCCTGTTCATAATCTCTGGGCACACTGAAGATATTTTTGTCAGAGACCCAATGGCCCTTCCCGATGGGTTCCCGGGTCTTTCCCAGCAATTCTCCATATTTGATCACCGAACCATCCTTGGGCAGATCCACCAGGGCGATTTTATGACAGAACGGAATGTCTTCCTTTGCCTCCAGCGTTTCCATTTTTCCATCTTTCTGATAAACCACCTGATCCCCTTTCCGGATTTCGGCCACACAGGTGACCACATTGTCCTGGTCGTCCATCAGCAGTCCATTGATTTTCATACTTTTCCTCCCCTTCGGAATTCCTTGATTTTTCTTATATTTACAATATCATTCTTTTGCTATATAATCCAATTTATCATATATATAATTCTATAAACTAGTTTTATAAGAAGAGGTGGATTCCATGAATGCCGACTATGAATACATCTACACCATTTATCGGGAAGGCAGTTTTACCCGGGCCGCAGAAAAACTGTTTATCACCCAGCCTGCCCTGAGCATCGCCCTGCGGAAGATCGAAGCCCGGATCGGCATGCCTCTGTTCATCCGGAACCGGCGCCCGATACAGCTGACCCCAGCCGGTGTCCTTTATTTGAAAGCCATCCGGAAAATGCAGCACCTGGAAAAAGATCTGGACCGGGAAGTCCAGCAGCTGAAAGATCTCCAGACAGGCAGTCTCACCATCGGAGGGAGCCATTATATCCTTTCTTACAAAATCCCCAACCTGCTGACAGCCTTTGCAGAAACATACCCCAGGATTCAGCTGAAGCTCATTGAAGAAGGTTCTGATGCCCTTCTATCCCTTCTGGAAAGAGAAGACCTGGATCTGACCTTCAGCTGCGATCCAACCATCATCCGGCGCCACAGCCATCACTACCGGGCTTTTCAGGACCAGATCCTGCTGGCTGTGCCCCGTTCCTATCCACTGCCTGATCCGCTGCTGCCCAGTGCCCTGACCTGCCAGGATGTGCTGGAAGGCCGGGCCGGTCAGCCGGACTGCCCCTCCCTCCCTTTGGCCCGATTCCAGGATCTGCCCTTCATCCTTCTGACCCCAGGAAACAACCTCCATCAGCGCTGTCAGATCCTGTTCAGGGAAGCCGGCTTCACTCCCCATGTCAAACTGATGCTTTCCCAGCTGGCCACCGCCTACCGGCTGGCAGAGCATGGACTGGCCGCCACCTTTGTCAGTGATGCCATGGTTTCCCGGGACAGCGAAGCCCTTTTGTTCTTCAGGCTTTCTGATCGGGACTGCATCCGCACCTTCCATGCCCTGCTGCCGGACAGGGAATTTACCCCATACGCAGTCCGGGCCTTTATCCAGTTGCTGGGAAAATAAAAGAAGGGGGTGTGGAAAATCCACACCCCCGGTCGCAGGTTGCGACCAGAGAGGCTGTGAAGAAGTGAATCTTTTCTTTCTTCACAGCCCCTTATTTTTTATGCAATTTGTTCCAGAAGCTTCTTCAAAAACTCATACATCCTGATGGTGCTCTTTACGCTGAGCCTTTCCTGGGGAGAATGGAGGTCCCAGCAGTCGGGGCCCAGGGAGATGGCGTCTAGGTCCGGTTTCTTCTCGATCAGGCATCCGCACTCCAGGCCGGAATGGATGGGAGTGGCGTCCATTTTTTCTCCAAAGGTTTCCTCATACACCTGCTGGACCAGGGGCGTCAGCCGGGAATCCGGATCATGGGGCCAGCCGGGATAGGCGGCGAATTTCTCGCAGGTCCCCCCCACCATCTGGGCCAGGAGATGGATTTTGTCCCAGATGTATTCCGCCTTGGACCGGAAGGAGGTGCGGATTTCGTAGACCACCACCAGCCGGTTCTGTTCCCGTTCCAGACGGATTTCTCCCAGGTTGTCGGAGCTTTGGACCACCCCGGGCACGGCGGCGTTCATTTCCGAAATTCCGTTGGGAGACAGCACCAGCACCTGGATGAACTTGTCCGTCACTTCCCGGGACACCACCAGTCCGTTGTCCGGTCCCTGGGTCTCTTCCACGGAAATCTTCAGATTGGCAGCCACGGCCTTGTATTCCCGGCGCAGGTCTTCCGCTGCAGCGTTCACCGCCTGGAGGAAGGCTTCTTCCTTGCCCCGGGGCACCAGCACCACCGCTTCCCCATCCCGGGGAATGGCCAGCCGGAAGGTGCCTCCATGAAGGGAAGACAGCCGGAGGGGCATTTCTTTCCGGGCGGACAGGAGCATCCGGATCAGGAAAATATTGGCGTTTCCCCGGCCCCGGTGGATGTCTTCCCCTGAATGGCCTCCCTGGAGCCCTTCCACCTTCAGATGGAAGAACCGGGACCCTTCCGGCACCGCTTCCCAGGTCACCGGCAGGTGGAAGTTCACCCCGAAGCCTCCGCAGCTGCCGGTTACCGAATGGCGTTCCACCGCATTGTCGATGTTCACCAGGTAATGGGACCGGAAATCACTGGCGTCCACATTCTGGGCCCCGCTAAGGTCTTCTTCCTCGGCGGTGGTCAGCAACACTTCCAGTTCCGGATGGGCAAAGGACCCGTCTTCCAAAAGGGCCAGAGCCAGCGCCACCCCGATGCCGTCATCGGCCCCCAGGGTGGTCCGCCCTCCGGTGGACAGGATATCCCCCTCCAGTTCCAGATGGATGGGATCCTGCAGGAAGTCGTGTTCCACCCCCTTTGCCTTCTGGCAGACCATGTCCAGATGGGCCTGGAGCATGACCCCCGGCCGGTTTTCGTATCCAGGGGAAGCCGGCTTCCGCAGCAGCACATTGTTCCATTCATCCTGACGGACGGCATAGCCTTTTTCCCGGGCCCACTGGAACAGGGCATCGCTGAGGGCCTTTTCCTTAAAGGAAGGGTGAGGGATCTGGCAGATCCTGGCAAAGTGCCGGAACACCGGATGCCGGAGCAGTTCTTCCAGGCTGCCGAAATTTTCTTTTTCCATCATACTGCCTCCTTGTCAGAACGGACCATAGTGGATCTGGACGGCAATCACCATGAACACCATGGCCACCACGCACCAGATGGCAAAGAGAGGCGCCAGCCAGCGGAACCATTTCCCGAAGGAGATGTGGGCCATGGCACAGGCGGCCACCACTTCCCCACTGGTGGGAGCAAACACGTTGGTGAAGGCATCCCCCATCTGAAAGGCCAGCACAGCCGTCTGCCGGGTGACCCCGATGAGATCCGCCAGCGGGGCAAACAGAGGCATGGTAATGGCCGCCTTGCCGCTGCCGGAAGGCACCAGCACGTTGAACAGATCCTGGACGATGAACATGCCGCAGGCACTGAGGGTGGGCGGCAGCCCGTTCAGCAGGCTGGCCATGTAGTGGATCACCGTATCCATAATGTGGGCGTTCTGCATGATCAGCACCGCCGCGTTGCACATGCCAATGACCAGGTTGGCAAACAGCATGTTGCTGCAGCCGGCCAGGAAGGCATCGGCGATTTCCCCGGAGGACAGGCCCCCGATGATCCCGGCCAGGATCCCGCACACCAGGAACAGCCCGGCCATTTCGTTGATGTAGAAGTCAAATTTCAGTACGCCCAGGACCACGGCGCCGATGGTGGCCACAAACAGCACCAGCACCAGTTTGTGCCGGAGGGTGATCACTGGAGTTTCCTGGAGTTTCAGATGGCTGTTGTACAGCAGGTCTTCTTCCCGGACCGTACTCAGTTCCGGATTCTTCCGGACTTTGTTGGCATACCACATCACATAGGGAATGGTTACGATGTTCATCACCACAAACAGCACAGCCCGGAGTCCCATACCGGAAAACATGGGCAGACCGCAAATGCCCTGGGCCACCCCGATGGTAAAGGGATTGGTCATGGCTCCCGCATAGCCCACCGGCGCCGCACAGAACACAATGGCAATGGCGGTCAGAGAATCGAACCCCATGGCCACGGAAACCCCGATTACCAGAGGGGTGAAGGCCAGGAATTCTTCAAAACAGCCGGCAAAGGCGGACAGCAGGCTGAAAAGCACCATGCACACCGGGATCATCATCAGTTCCCGGCCCTTCATTTTTTCCACCACATTGGACAGTCCGGCGTTAATGGCTCCGGTAGCGTCCATAATGGCAAACATGCCCCCGATGATGAACAGGAAAGAAATGATTTCCGCTGCGTTCTGGAGTCCCAGGGTCAGGGACTGGAACAGATAGAAGGGGCTCACCGGCTGTTGCTGGATGTAATGGAAGGTGGCGGGATCCACCACTTCCTTGTTGAGGACGGGGTTCATCACCCGGCTGTATTCCCCGGCCGGGACGATGTAAGAGGCCAGGAAAGCCAGGAACATGATGATGCCCAGAAGGACCATGGGGTTCAGAGCATGGAGCTTGAAGCCTTTTTTCTTTTCTTCCGCCATTTTGTACCACTCCTTTTTCAGACTGTCTGATCACGGTTGCCCCGGGTGGATTCCCCGGGTCTGGCTGCTGCCAGGACATAGTCGAAAATGTGCAGGAACTGCTTTTCCAGAAGGGGCCGGTCCAGGCTGCTGCCCAAAAGGCAGGCCCGGTGGATGTAGCTGCCATGGAGAGCCACGATGATTTCCAGGGTTTCCGAAGCCCGGTTTCCGGCCACATACCCTTCTTCCACCAGACTCTTCATCATTACCTGATCCCGTTCCACCAGGGTGCCCCGGACCACCATTTCCCGGACATCCGCCGGCAGTCCCTGGAGTTCTTCCGGGAACAGGTCCAGATAATAGACCTGGATCACATGGCCCAGTTTGGCGCTGTACCGGCCAAAGAACATGTTGTAGAAAATCTCCGGGAACCGGAAGGCTCTTTCATTGAAGCACCGGTAGATGGTCCGGTACCGTTCCAGGGCAGCCATCTCCGGTTCCAGGTGCCTGGCCAGGCTCAGCAGGTAATCCCGGAGGAAGCACACCGATCCGAACAGGATCAGTTCGTCCAGGTCCTGGAAATAGTTGTAGAGGGTGGCACTGTTGTACCCGGCCTCGGCGGCGATCCGCCGGATGGTCACTCCGGGGATTCCCTCTTCCTTGAGGATTTTCTCCGTAGCTTCCACGAAATACATCATGTTCCGCTTCTGCCGGAGAGTCAGTTCCTTTCGCTGTTGTTTTTGGATTTCCTGATTTTGGTTTTCCATATGGGGCAGGGCACCTCCTGACTGCTGATCCTGATTCCCGTTCCGGGAAGATGGTTGACAATTTTTCAGGCCGCTTTTATAATATAGCTGATTTCTAATCATGATTATATTTTAATCGTGATTAAACGTCAAGTACGAATTTTTCCTCATTGGAAAGGAGGGTATCCCCATGCCCCGTCTCCCTGCCCTGTCCGGCAGCGCCCTGGTCCTTCTGGGAGCTGTCTGCTGGAGCCTGAATTCCCCTCTGGTGAAGTATCTGACCCTGGACCCCTTCCTGATCTGCGGACTCCGGTCCCTGATTGCCGGGCTGGTGCTGCTGCCTTTTGTGCGGCCCCGGGAAATCGCCTGGAACCGGTACCTCTTGGCTTATGTCCTGGCCTACTGTGCCCTGTGTCTCAGCGTGATTGTTTCCCTGTCCCTGACTTCCGCCGCCATTGCCATCGGCATGCAGTACACCGCCACCATCTGGCTGTTCCTGCTGTACTGGTTCCAGACCCGGTATTTCAGCCGCCGGGCCTTCCTGCCGGTGGCGGTGATCATGGCCGGGGTCCTGTGCTTCATGCTCTCCGGAGGCAGCGGGGATTCCCATCCTCTAGGGAACCTGATTGCCCTCACGGAAGGGATTTTCTTTGCAGGCATGAGCCTGGCCTCCAAGAAAGCCACCCGGACCAATGCTCTGGGGATCACCGCCATCGGGAACCTGTTCACCGCCCTGGCGGTCTTTCTCCTGTTCCCCACCGCCCGGGCTGCCCTGCCGTCCATGAACGGCCAGGAATGGGGGCTGATGCTGATCCTGGGGGTGGTCCAGGTGGCCGGGGGCTACGGATTTTTCAACCTGGGAGTCCAGAAAATCCCTGCCCGGAAAGCTTCGGTGCTGGCCCTGTGGGAGATGATCCTGGGACCTTTGTGGGTGGCCCTGTTCCTCCACCAGTACCCGGGTCCCATGGTCCTTGCCGGCTTCGCCATCATCCTGGCAGGGATGGTGATGGATGCAAAAGGGGCTGCTGCCTGAGCAACAGCCCCTTTGACCATTGACCGCTGACAAAAAGGCTGCTGCCCGTGTGCGGGTTTCACACGGGCAGCAGCCTTTTTGCTTATTCCACCAGCACCCCCAGTTTCTCCAGGGCTTTGCGGATGGCTTCCATTTCTTCTTCGGTGTTGGTTTCCACCAGATGGGTGTGGATTCCGTTGGACATGGTGGACAGCAGCGGTGCCTTTGTCTCCTTCATCCGCTGGATGTACAGCTGCACGTCTCTCCGGGACCGGAGGTTCAGCTCCCCTTCCATGAAGCCGTATACCTCATGTTCCACAACCACATTGTGGACAACTCCCCCGTTATCCACAATGGCGTTCAGTTCCGCCTCCACCTGGTCCGCCCCATGGCGGCACAAGAAGGATTCCTGCACCCCGTGTTTCCGGAACTCCTGGAGCTGATAGCCCCGAGGGGTGGAAATGATGGGGGTTCCGCTGGCCCGCAGCAGGGCAATGTCTCCTACGATGATCTGACGGCTTACCTGGCATACCCTGGCCATGTCCGTTCCGGTCACCGGTTTGTCGGCTTTTCGGAGCATGGCCAGGATGGTATCCCGTCGTTCTTTGTTTTCCATAATTTTTCACTCCCCGCCTGATAATGATTATTTCATTTCTTTTTATTATATACGAACATTTCTAAAAATTCCACATTCCATCACAATTTATCTTGTTTTGAAAAAATAAGGGATTGTTGCCCAGGCAACAATCCCTTATTTTTCACGCCGTTTTTCCTTCTTTTTCCGGTTGTTCCGGATCTTTTTTCAAATCGATCAGATGGAAGCTGCACTTGCTCAGATCCAGCATCCGGGCCGCCAGCCGCCGTCCCCGTTCCAGGTCGGCGGTAAAGCACACTTCCGCCCGGCCCAGGCCATCCGTCCGTGCCAGCCCCCGTTTTTCCAGGTTTTCCAGAGCATCCTGGGCGGTCCGTTCCGCCGGATCCAGGATGGTCACTTCCGGACCGAATTCCTCTTCGATTTCCTTCCGGACAAAGGGATAATGGGTGCAGGACAGAAGTACCGTATCCACATGATGTTCCCGGAGCTTGTCCGCATATTCGTGGATGGCCGCCTTCAGTTCCGGCGTGCCGAATTTTTCTCCTTCAATCAGCGGCACGAACTTGGGACACCCCTGTCCGAATACCTGGATTTCCGGGCTGATCCGCTGGATTTCCCGTTTGTGGGCCCCGGTGGATACGGTGAAATCCGTGGCAAAAAAGCCCACCCGGTTGTTCTTCGTCACTCCCGGGACCATCCGGGCGCCTTTGGCCATGCCGATCACGTCAAAGGAATGGTTCCCCTTAATCACGTCCAGCCCCAGCACCGTAATGGTATTGCAGGCCACCACCAGCTGTTTGATGTGCCGTTTGTCCAGCCAGTCGGTCATCTCTCCCACAAACCGGGTGATTTCTTCCCGGGGCCGGTTGCCGTAAGGGGTCCGGGCCGTATCCCCGATAAAGATGAAATCTTCGTGGGGCAGCTTGGCCTGGAGCCATTTCAGGACGGTGAGCCCGCCTACGCCGGAATCGATTACGCCAATGGGTTGCTTTGCCTGCATCATAATACTTTACCTCCCGAACTCAAACAAAAAAGGCCTGAACAGACAGTCCCATGGGGAAGGACTGCCAATCCAGGCCTTACAGACGGTCAGAAACAGGGGAAACTGTTCCCAGATCCATAAGGATTTATCCAGTTGTCTTATACTTTCTTCATAACATGTTTAGTATAGCATATTCCCGTCAGCAGTGCAACAGAATTTTGTGAATTTTTCGTCCTGTCATTGACCTCTGCCGGCTTTTTGTGATACCCTAAAATCAATTCATTGCAAAGGAGCTTTCCTCTATGGACAAACACTATCCTTCTGATTCCATTTTTGTCACCGGGGTGGCCAAAGTATCCCGGGAAGACGTGATCAATACCCTGTACGGCACCTTCACCCTGAGCCTGGTAATCCAGCGGAACACCGGCCTGATCCTCCACTGCAGCGCCAACATGATCATGGCGGACACCATCGCCTTTCTCCAGGACATCCTGATCGGGAAAAACCTGCTGAAGGACATGGACCGGATGGTGGAAGAACTCCGCAGCCGGTTCCTGGCCCTGTCCCAGAAGGCGGTGATCGCCGCCCTGAAAGACGCCCAGAACCATTTTTTGACGGTGTATCCGAGGGAGGTGTGAATACCCCCTTCCAGTCACTAGTCAGCAGTCACCAGCCTACAGCCAACGAAAAATTTACAGGCAAATTTTTGAAATGGATAAGCCGAATCCGCAGGGTCGGTTCAAGACTTTTGCCTTTGGCAAAATGTTGCCAGAGCCGCCCGTCTGCAGAAATACAGCAAAACACCCCGGACAGCCACTGTCCGGGGTGTTTTGCTGTGCCGTCTGGGCACAAGCTCCGTTTGTAGGGTTCTATTAGATAATGCCTCTCAGTTTCAGAGGTTCTACCA